>JAZBPF010000379.1:0-26967 GCA_036351515.1 Pseudomonadales bacterium
GCCATCGGCATCCGTGCGCCACGGGCCCCAGAGATCGACGGGCATGCGGACGGAGCCGTAGCGGTATTCCTTCCCCTCGGTGGCGACCGAGAAGACGTTCGGCACGAACAGCTCCGGAACGTTCTGCTCGTAGTCGTCATGGACCTGGAGCGCGGCGTCGAGCCAGCTCTGGCTGGAGCGGACCGGCGTCTTGGCCTCGATCAGGACAAGCGGCAGGCCGTTGATCAGCAGCACCAGATCGGCGCGCTTTTCGGTCTTGCCGGCGCGGAAGGTGAACTGCTGGGTGACCACGAAGCTGTTTTGTTCGATATCGTCGAAGTCGATCAGGCGGATGGTGACGTGCTGGCCGTCCGCGCCGAAGGGCATGGAGCGTTCGCCGAGCATCCAGGCAGCGAATTCCTCGTTCGCCTTCACCAGCCCGTCCGAGCGCGCGCTCATGACGATGGCGCGCAGTCGATAGAGCACATCGTCCACGCGGGACGGGTTGGCGGCGATGTCGGGGTTCAGGCGAATCAGGGCGTCGCGTAGCCAGGGTTCGACCAGCGCCTCGCGCGACTGGCGCGGCAGGTCGGCGGGGCCGACGAAGTGCCAGCCGAGCCCTTCCAGCGTGCCGCCCTGCCGGGCGAGACCAGGCGCGACGGCGGTTGGCTTGGTGTTGCTCGCGAGGCGGTCACGGATGAAGGCTTCAACGGTGTTGGACTCATTGAAGGTCAACCAAAGATCTCCTGTAAAGCTATCGTCTTCAAAGCCTCAACCTCCAACAGTCGTTTGGTCGCAGCTGCTCTACTGGCGATTATCATTGAGAATGACTTTTCTAGATGCCTCTGAGTTTTTCCGTCTGGTAGCGGCAGCTTGATGCCTTTGAAGCGGCTCAAGCCTAGATGGGTCACCGTGGTCGTTTTTGCAGCCTTCGCGAACACGTGGTTGAGACGCGCGCCCTCCAAGAGCAGCAGAGCAAACTCAGCCGAGAGGTCAGGGCCTGGGCGAAAGCGAATCAGCGTGTTCTGAAAACAGCATTCATCCACCTCGCCCCGAAAAATCGCCGGGCGGCCAACATTGAAGTGGCTGACTAAATCACCCTCCGTAAGGAGAATGTCTCCGTCGACCAGCTTGAAGCGCTTTAGCTCATCATTCGTGAAGTCCATTTCCTGGACATTCTCGGCCTTGATTTCCAAATACCCGATGTTCGCGACGCTCAAAAACGGCCTTGGATTCTTGCCGCGCGTGTACTTTGGTGACTTCTGTCGACCCATCGCTGCATCCCCAATAGAAGCGACAGGGACAGGTGTAAAGAGTGTTTGCAGTCTCTGATAGGAGTCGATCAAAAAACGGCGAGCAAAGTCTTCTGTGCAACGTTGAGCCTGCCACACCCTCTGTTGCAAAGTTCCGATCGAGGATAGTAGATTTACTATTCGAGCCTGATCCGAAACGGGCGGCAGGAGAAACTCATACTTACTGAGCGGCCTCCAGTTCAAGAATTTATTTACCGAGCCAGACCAGTTTTTCACTGCGTATTCGACGAAGTGCTTGCTGCTGAGAAGATGACCAAGAAAATCCTGCAAAAGAACACCATTATCCTTGCTTCGCAGGACGAATAGCTTCTCACCAGTGACGCCATCGAAGTGAGGAACGACCGTTTTCTTGATGTTCCGAGAATGAAACAACACATCCCCCGCCTTAAACTTACGCTTAAAGGTCGGCGGGAAAAAACCATCGTCAGTCACACCCCAGCGGCGGACATTGAGTTGCCCCTCTTCGATATGCTCTCCAGCGATGAATCTGGTTGGCTTGTCATTCTCGCGGTCGAAGTAGTCGTTGATGTTTTGTGCTACATCGCCGAGCGATACCGTTGTCCAACCATCCCTAGTTTTAGATAACTTGCTCAAGCATGGTCCTCCTCCGTCTGCTCGAGCCCATCGAGCATGTCGACCAGCGCGTACATGCCGTTCCAGAACCTGTTTCCCTCAGCATCGAAGGCGCGCCAGGCCGCCGCGAGCGTCACGGCATCCTCCGCTGCCACCGTGGGCTTCTGCATTTTCACGTAGCGGACGATGGCCAGGTTCCCCTCCGCCGCCAGCACGTCGGCCGTACTGACCACGGCGGCGAAGCCGGGCGCGTCCTCGAACGCGTGATAGGCCGCCAGGATGCGCGCCTGATGCGCGTCGCGCAGGAAGCTCTGCGCGCGCTCGCGCGCGATCTCGGCTAGGGCGTCGATGAACAGGATGCGTCCCTGCCGCTCGACCGGCTTGCGGCTGCGGCAGACGATGACGCAGGCCTCCATCGGCGAGTTGTAGAACAGCCCCGGCCCGAGCCCGAGCACGCAATCCACCAGATCGGCCTCGACCAGCTGGCGCCGCATCTTGGCCTCTTCGTTACGAAAGAGTACGCCGTGAGGGAAGAGGACGGCGCAGCGCCCGGTCTCGGGGTCCATGCTCTTTAGGATGTGCTGGAAGAAGGCGTAGTCCGCGCGCCCCTGCGGCGGGGTGCCGAGGAAGTTGCGCCCCCAGACATCCTTCTCCCACGCGCCGCGGTTCCATTTCTTGATGGAGTACGGCGGATTGGCCAGGACCACGTCGAAGGTGCGGAGTTTGTCGCCTTGCGCGAAGGCGGGGGCGGCCAGCGTGTTGCCGCTGGAAATCTGGAAGTCCGACACGCCGTGGAGGACGAGGTTCATCCGGGCGATGGCGGCGGTGATGGTGATCAGCTCCTGCCCGTAAAGGCCCATGGTGCGCGTCTCGCCGCCGCGACGCTTCACGTCGGCGAGACACGAGATCAGCATGCCGCCGGTGCCGCAGGTCGGGTCATAGATGCTCTCGCCCGATTTCGGCTCGAGCATCTGCGCCATGAGGTGGACCAGTGTGCGGTTGGTGTAGAACTCCTGCGCGGTGTGGCCGCTGTCGTCGGCGAACTTCTTGATGAGGTATTCGTAGCCGTTGCCGAGTTCGTCCTCGGGCACGGCGGCAAGCGTCAGGTCGTGCTTCGAGAAATGCTCGATCAGGTTCTTGAGCGTGGCGTCGGGCATCTGGCCCTTGTCGGTCCAGGGCGCGTTGCCGAAGACGCCGTGCAGGCGCTCCGGATTGGCTGCCTCGATGGCCTGGAATGCGGAAAGCAGAGCGCGACCGACGTCCTTCGAAGCCCCTCTGACATCCTTCCAGTGCGCTCCTTCCGGAATCACGAACCGATCGTTCGCGGTAGCAACCGCATAGCCCTCGTCGCCGGTCTCGTCCAGCGCCTCGCGGTAGTCTTCGTCCCAGACATCCGAAAGGCGCTTGAAGAACATCAGCGGAAAGATGTACTGCTTATAGTCGCTCGCATCCACCAACCCGCGCAGCAGGGTGGCTGCCCCCCACAAGTAGCTTTCGAGCTCGCGCTGGGAAAGGTGCTCGTTCATTCCAGCCATCCCCCATCGGCCAGAACGTTGCGCAGGTGATCCTCTGCTGCCCTGGCCTCCGACAACGCAGACTTGAACGCTTCGATCGCTTCCGGAAGCGGCGGAATGTCTTCACCGATCGGTGGGAGTACGTAGCGCGAGATGTTCAGCGTCCATCCTTCCTTCTCTATCTCCTCCAGAGTCACCGCCTTCGCGCGATCCTCGACGTCCTCGAAAGCGCGATACCAGGACACGATCTCGTCGCTATGCTCCGGATCCAGGAAGTTCTGGGCCCTACCCTTCCGGAACAGACTGGAGGCATCGATGATCAACACCTTTCCCCTGCGCTCCGGCGGCTTCCTCCGTCGGAGGAGCACGACGCAGCCGGCAAGCTGAGTGCCGTAGAAGAGGTTGGGCGCGAGGCCGATGACTGCCTCGACGAGATCCTCCTTCAGCAGCGCCGTGCGGATGGTCCCCTCGGCTGACTTCCGGAAGAGCGCGCCCTGCGGGAGCACCACGGCCATCCGGCTGTTTCCGGTCTCCGCCATGGACGCGATCATGTGCTGGACGAAGGCGTAGTCCCCATAGCCGTCCGGGGGAAGCCCGTAGCCTGCCCGGCCCCACGGGTCGGCCTCCCAGATCTCGCGTCCCCACTCCTTCAGGGAAAAAGGCGGGTTCGCGATAACGCAGTCAAAGGTGAGCAGACCACCGGTACTCGGGTCGCTGAACGCTGGATTCCGGAGGGTGTCCTCCCGAGCGATCTGGAAATCCTCGATGCCATGCAGGACGAGGTTCATCCGCGCAATCGAGGAAGTAGTGAGATTCTTCTCCTGCCCATAGATGTGCCCGAAGAAGGTCCTCGGATCGCCGCCCTTCCTCTGTACGTGCTCGATGGCCCCGAGGAGCATGCCCCCCGTTCCACAGGCGGGGTCGTAGATGGACTCCCCCTCCTGCGGATCGAGCAGTTCCACCATCATCCGCACCACGCTGCGGGGCGTGTAGAACTCCCCCGCCTTGTTGCGTCGTGTCACGTCGGCGAACTTCCCGATAAGGTACTCGTAAGCGTCGCCGAGCACGTCCGTGCCAACGGCCCGATTCCCGAGTGAGAACCGGGAGAAGCTCTCGATCAGGTCCTTGAGGAGCTCGTCGGTGAATTTCTCCCGGTTACTCCAGTCCGCGGAACCGAAGGTCCGGTACAGGCGTTGCGGGTTCGCACGTTCGATCTCACGCATCGCCCGCTGCAGCGCCGCCCCGACGTTGACGGGCGTCTCACGGACATCGCTCCAGTGGCACCCCTCAGGAAGCACGAACCGATGCACCTCCGGAAACAGCGCCGGGTCGTCGTCACCGAAGACTTCCCTCGCCTCCTCGAGCTCCTCGTCCCAGACGTCCGAGATACGCTTGAAGAACAACAAGGGAAGGATGTACGCCTTCCAGTCGGTGCGATCCACCGCGGAGCCCCGGAGGACATTCGCCGCCTCCCAGAGCGCGGATTTCAGGTCTCTGGCATTCGTCACTGGCGTGTCCATCAAGCGCGTCGCATCTGCAGCATGCTCATAGGCAGGTTCGGGGGTTGCGATTCGACTTCGTGGCATCGAAACGAGCCTCTCAGAATCTCCATCAAGGGATGCACATCCGGTTTCCAATGAGGTGAGTTCCGTTCAGAGTCGAAGCACCCCCGCTGGATGATCGACTCTCCATGGATCGAGTTCTCGAAGATGCATACCGCGGTACGTCATATGAGGTTCTCACGGACCCACCCATCGTTCTTCGCGTCGATGAGCAGAATGCGGCGCTCGCAGAACTGCACCGGGCCCATCGATGTCGCTCGAGCGCATTCCTGACTGCGTGGAATCCATTAAGTCAGGAGCCTACGCCGGCCGAGAACGCGGAGCGGCAGGCCCTGCTCCGCGCAAGCGTCGAGGAGAAGGGATTCAAGATGATCGACGGAGTGGGCGCGTCGACCACCGATGACTGGCCCCCGGAAGAGAGTCTGCTCGTCCTAGGAATCGATCGCGATACAGCTGCAACGCTCGGCGTACAGTTCGAGCAGAACGCAATCGTCTGGGCCGGGGAGGATGCCGTCCCTCGTCTGCTGATCCTTGTCTGAAAGCGACAGTTGCCGGTGCCCCGCATCATCGAGACAGCTCCGCGGAAAAATGCGGAGCCGGCAGCTCGAACCGCAACCAAGCTCGCTCGCCCGAGCCATCGGACCGGGACAGATGCACCGCCACCTCGCCGCCTCCGGCAAACAACGAGGTCGCGTCCTCTACCAGCTCTTCGTCCGTGAGTTCGAGCTCGAGACCACCCGGCGCGCCGTTCGGTTCGTCGACGAGCAGTTCGGCGCATGCGCCCGTGTCTTCATTCTGCAGATGGAGCAGGACCTCGGCCCCCAACGCCGGCAATGCGCGCAGAAGCAGGAGGCTGACGCTCGCACAGCGTCGGCGGGTGGGCTGCCCCTCCGCGCGCTCGACGAAGAGCCTCACCTCTACGACTTCGTCCTCATCCTGGTCGTTCGGGTCGAGGATGCGGGCGAACAACCGCTCCTCGCGCTCCGGAACCCAGCATGCACGATGAGGAGCGGCGTTCGACGGAGCCGGCAACGCCTCCAGATGAGCCCCTGAGGTCTGCTCGTCTAATCCAACCGGCATTGCGCAGGCTTCTTGTTCTCGATTCTCGTCGGCGCGGACACGCTTGAGGTGTCGTTCGAGATTCCGGCTGCGCACCGTGGTGTTGCACACGGGACAGGCCACCATCTGCTGTCTCTGCTTCCGTCGCCGCACCTTGTCGAGCGCGCGACGAAGGTCAGCGCTGCGGCCTCGTCCCCTGTAGACCGCGCCACCTGCAGCAGTCCGGTTGACGGGGCGAGCACCCATGCGGCCAAGCTTGACTAGAACATTGACGGCCATCTGCGCCTCCCTGCTCAGACCGTGGCATCCACCGACGAGGTGCTCGTCTCGGTGGATGCCATGCCCTCCTCCCAGGGCAGGTCGAGATCGGACCGGCCGAAGTGCCCGTAGGCCGCCGTGGGGAAGTAGATCGGGCGCTCCAGCCGGAGCGTCTCGATGATCCCTCCGGGCGTGAGGTCGAACTCCCGGCGCAGCGCCCGTTCGATCCCCCGCGAGTCCTCCTGCCCCGTGCCGAAGTTCTCCACGAGGACGCTCACGGGCTCGGCCACACCGATCGCGTAGGCCAGCTGCACCAGCGCCCGGTCCGCCCAGCCGCGAGAGACCACCTCCACGGCCAGGCGGCGAGCCATGTAGGCGGCAGAGCGGTCCACCTTGGAGGGATCCTTCCCGGAGAACGCCCCACCTCCATGCGGTGCTGCCCCGCCGTACGTGTCGACGATGATCTTCCGGCCGGTGAGCCCGACGTCGCCTTTCGGACCGCCCGTAACGAAGCGTCCCGTAGGGTTGATGAACTCACGGTAGTTCGATGCGCGCAGTCCTGCGGGGACGATGGGCGCGATGATCTGCTCGCTGACGCCTCGACGCAGCGTGTGCTCGTCCACCCCTTCCGCATGCTGGGTCGACAGCACGACCGCGTCGATGGCGACAGGCACCCCGTCCTCGTAGCGGAAGGTAACCTGCGCCTTGGCGTCCGGCTCGAGCCAGGGCAGCGCGCCGCTGCGGCGCAGCTTCGCTTGGCGGCGCACGAGACGGTGGGCGAGGAGGATCGGCGCCGGCATGAGCTCCGGCGTCTCGCGGCAGGCGTAGCCGAACATCAGGCCCTGGTCCCCCGCGCCGAGGACGCCGCCGGCCTGGTCGACGCCGCGGCCGATGTCCTGCGACTGGAGATTGAAACGGATCTGGACCTCGCAGCGGTCCGGATCGATGCCGGTCTCGGCGCTGCGATACCTCGTCTCGCGGAGCACGCTGCGCACTAGATCCTCGGCCTGCCGGCGCACCGCCTCAAGGGCGTCCGCGTCACGCATGCGGAACTCGCCCGCGACGATCACGCACTGATCGGCCAGCATCGTCTCGCAGGCGACGCGGGCCTTCGGATCGAGCGCGAGGCACGCGTCGAGGACGCGGTCCGAGATGCGATCGGCCAGCTTGTCGGGGTGGCCCTCGGAGACGGATTCCGAGGTGAAGAGCCCGTGTCTCGTATACATCAGCGCAGTCCTTGTGCTCCGTGAACGTTACTGCGTGTAGGCCCGGACGCCACGTTCGACCATCGGCCGGTGCGCGCCGGTAGTCACCCACGGAGCCGGCCGCCGCAGCTGAACCGTTCGTCCGGGAGCGCGGGCGAGACTTTGCCACAATGAATAGCGTGTAGTACATACTACTCATGCGCTTCGGAGAGCACATCCGCGAAGTCCGCGAGCGGCGCCGGGCCGAGGACCGGACCTACTCTGTCCGGCAGGTGGCCCAGCGCATCGGCATCGAGCCCGCCTACCTCAGCAAGATCGAGCGGGATCAGCAGCCGCCGCCCTCGGAGGACACGATCCGCCGCCTCGCGGCGGACCTCGGGGAGGACCCGGACGTGCTCCTGGCGCTGGCCGGCAAGGTCTCGCGGGACCTGCAGGAGATCATCCGCCGGCGGCCCCGGCTCTTCGCCGAGCTGCTGCGGGAACTGAAGGAGATGCCCGACCACGCGATCGTGCGCGTGGTGCGGGAACTGCGCGACGGGGACTGGTGAGCCCAGCGCGCATCCAGCGGAGGGAACGCCCCATGATCGAACTCCAGGACGACCGCCTCGTGATCACCTTCCCGGAGGTGCACCCGAGGGCTCGCTGCACCATCGACTTCCAGCGCACGCTGCGCATCCCGGACGACAACCGGGAGTACCCCCTGCCCCCGGGGCTCGGATCCTTTCCCCTCTTCCACGTCGACGACTACGCCGAGCGCCTGCCCAAGCCCTGGCAGCGCCACGGCGGGGCCTTCCTGCCCATGCACCAGGCGGAGGCCCTGTGGCTGAACTTCTCCGGGAACTACCCCATGGCAATCAAGATCGCCGCGGGGAAGATCAACGCGGTGACCGGGGACGATTGGACGAACGAGCTCTCGGTGGATCCGCAGGACTACGTGGTGCTCCCGGACCAACCCTGGCTCGACGGGTTCTGCATCGGTGAAGGCCAGGTGCGCCAGTTCGTGGCCATGCCCCTCGGCCAGGGCTACACGGCGGAGGAGCAGCTCACGGGCGCGGCCGAGCATGGCGGGCTGCAGATCGTGGCGTATCCCATGCTTGCCTCCGCCTACGAGGAGTTCCGGTCCCGACATGCAGCCCCGAGGGTCATGTTCAGTCGGGCCCCCGACGTCGACTTCTGCCGCGCGCCCGGTGACGATCTGAGCCTGGAGATGGATCTCGGCCTCGCCCCCGGAGGCCTGATGCGCCAGAAGATCTACGATGATCCCCACGCGTTCGACGTCTGGGACACCTCCGTCCGCGCGCGCTGCTTCATGCATCTTCTCAACAGCAGCCAGTTCCAGGCCGTGACCGGGCATCCGCCGCCGACCCAGCCGCCGAGTGCGCGGACCTACTCGGACGCGGGCCTGCCCTGGTTCGAGCTCTATGGTGAGGACCAGAAGGCGCTGCAGGGCGCATCGAAGCTGGCCGGGCTGGACAGCGTCGCCGCCAGGGCCCTGAAGCAGGGGCACGGTCCGATCGCGGACAACGAGGCCGTGGAGCGACCGCGGGTCCAGGGGATTCGCAGGACCGCGTCCGTGCGGGACGGCGAGTTCTAGGGAATCCAGCGTGGCGAGCGATCCTGGCTATCCACCGTGGGTGGTCCTGCACGTCCCCCACGACTCCACGTGGATCCCGCCGCAGGACCGGGAGCCCTTCCTGCTGGACGACGATGCGCTGGCCCTCGAGCTGGCGCGCATGACCGATCACCACACCCATGCGCTGTTCGCGCAGGGGGTGCCCGCGGCGCAGGTCGTTCGCGCCCCCGTCAGCCGCCTGGTCGTGGATGTGGAACGCTTCGAGGACGATGCGGCCGAACCCATGGCCGCCCGGGGGATGGGCGTGGTGTACACCGTCACGTCCCAGCTGGCGCCGCTCCGGAGGTCCCTGACCGCTGCAGAGCGGGAGGACCTGCTCGAGCGCTGGTACCGCCCCCATCACGCCCGCCTCGAAGCGGGAGTCCAGCGGTGCGTGGAGACGTACGGTCGCTGTCTCGTCCTCGATTGCCACAGCTTTCCGTCCCGTGCCCTTCCCTACGAGCTGGAGACGGGCGGCGAACCGCGGCCGGACATCTGCATCGGAACGGATTCGTTCCACACGGAGCCATCCCTCGCGCGCGCGTTCGTGGAAGAGATGGAGCGGCCGGGCTGGCGCGTGGCGCTCGACACCCCGTTCTCCGGGGCACTGGTTCCGCTCAGTCGGTATCGGAAGGACCCGCGCGTACAGGCGGTGATGGTCGAGGTCGGGCGGCATCTCTACCTCCACGAGCCCGGACCGGATCGTCGTGCGGACTTCGAGCGGACGGCCGAACGTATTCGGACTGCCTGCATCCGTGGGATGCAGGCCTGGCTCTCTAGTGAAGGCAGGATCTAGCGGCCCCGCGCCACTTCTGCCCCGTCGACGCCCGAAGGAGACGAGCGATGCAAGTGTTCCTCTGCACGGATCAACCCGATGACGTGCTCGAGGCGTGGCGGACAGGGACACGCGACGACGACTGGCAGCTCGTGATCGACGGCTTCTGGAACCAGACGCCCTACCACTCGGGCCACGTCTCCTACTTTCTCCAGAAGAGACGCGACGGGATCTGGGTCATGGATCAGGTGCAACGGCCGGCCGTACTCGACGGTGTCACGCAGGAAGACGTGGACGAGGGCTTGCTCAATGATGAGCAGATCCAGGCAATGTGGGGTACGACACTCGAGGAGGCTCAGGCGCGACGGTATGCACGGATCGCCGCCGTCCTCATCGACGCGCCTGCGGACTACTCACCGGCCGACATCGCCACCATGCTCTATCGATGCATCGGAATCGCCAATGGACGCATAGTGGACGAAGTGCGGTTCGAAGGGCTTCTCGAGGACATCTAGAGAACGCTCAGGCGCAAGCCGATTGCAGATCACGGATCTGAACTGGCATCTCGAGCTGGCCGCCCTTCCGAGTCCAGACGCAACTGCCGCAGATCGAACGCGAGGTCGAGGCCAGCCTCGTCGTCTCCTACGGCCTCGAGGATGCCGCCGCATTCGTGCTCCATGAGGGAGACGGCGCCCGGACCACGTTCCAGCAATTCGCGTTCGCGAGCCTCACCGCACTCGAGACATCTTGGGCCCGCCGCTCTCGAGGCGATTAGCCTTCCGAGCTTCCGGGCCTGCTCTAGTTTGGTTTCGGTCCAGTCGAGGTCTCGTCGCACTGCTCTGATGCGAGCGCGTCGTCGCAGCCTGGCCATGAACCCAGACTCGAGGGCTTCGAGCTCCTCTCGCAACCCAAGAGCCTCTTCTTCGATTTCTACGATCGCGTCAGCCGTGAAAGAGCCAAGGTCCTCGAACTGCTGCAGCTGCCCGCACGCCTTGCACCACCCCAAGGTGAACTGCCCCTCGATCTCGTCGCCATCATCGGCAACATAGGTGACTACCGTGGGCTCGATCCAGTGGTCGGTCTCGTAGTTGCAGCCCGAACATCGATAGCGTGTTCCAGGCGCTGACATGCTTCTTCTCCTTCGCTTTCGGCAGGCGTGCCCGCACAAGGGAGCCATGTCCGGGATACAACCCCGGGGGGGGGTTCCCTATGGCTGGCACTTTTCCGGCCAGGCCTCACTCAGTGAAGACGAAATCACTGAAACCTCATCCCGATTGGCACTCTGCTAGGAGATCCAAATCCAAGATCAGAGCCGAGTGATCGGTCACCCCCTTCGCCCTGGGGGCATGATCGTAGAGAACCCTCTCCACCGCAGAGACTACGGCCGAACTCCCATGGGCGTGATCGATCCTGAATCCCCGTCCCGCGCGACTAAACCAGGAGTACTCCCGCACGTGCGGATTCCGAGTCCGCCAAAGGTCGATCAGGCCCGCTTGGCTCAGCGCCCCGAAGCGATCGGCGCAGTAGAACGTTCGACCAACCTCGTCGAGCTGGTGCTGTCCCGTGTTGAGATCCCCGATCAGCAAGTGTCGGCTGTGTCCGCCTCGGTGTTGCCTGCCGAGGAAGAAGTCGAACAACGGAGCCTTGAGGTGGCGCTGAGGAAAGTAGGCAGCGAACAGATCGAGCTCCGGGAACGACGCCGCGAGGATTCGGTTTCTCTGGTCCTCGGCCAGACACGTGAGCGGCCGAGTCTCGAACGGCACGTTCGCCAGCACGGCGACCGAATTCACCTTCGGCTCGGCCGGGGCCCTCGCGAAGTGCGCGAGACCGTGCTCCCTCAACTCCTCTGCGAGGGCCAGCGAGGGTCCGGTCCCCCTGAACTCGGTCAGCACGACGAGGTCTGCGCGAAGCCCGACCAGATACTCCGCGAGGCGCGGCACCCGGTTGCCGCCTCCGTGCTGGATGTTCAGTGTGACAATCCTCACGAGCGCGTTCTCCCAACCGAGGAGCTCAGGACCACAGGTGCTCCAGGACGACGTAGATCACGAACAACGGCACGTAGGACCACGCGCGCAGGAACGCCTTGAGCCAGGGAGTGGCGGCGCCGAACACGTCCCGGGGCCACGGCTGCCACGCCACGCCGAGGTAGGTTCCGCAACAGAACAGCACGAACAACCATCCGAGTACCTCACCGAAGGACACGGAACCTCCTCCCCGGCGCAGGAGCGGACAAGCGTGGGGGCGTATCCAGGCAGCGCGGATCGCCGGCACGCGCCGGCACGGCCGCGTAGGGGGCTTCGCATGCCGCGCTCCAGGGCGCTCTCTGCCTCGATCGAGCTCGATCCACCAGAACGCTCACGGCTGCACTCTCCAGCCGTACCCCCAGGGGCGAGCCTTGGTCCCTTCGAACGCGGCGCGCTGTACCGACGCTGCGAGCGCGGCGAGACACTGGTCCCCGCCAGCGCTGCTCGCGCAGCCCTCGACCCGGACGAGCCGAAGCCCGAGGAGCGCCCCCTGCAGTCTCGCCGCACGGGACGCACCATCCGCCCAGGCCGGAGCGGCCACGTGGGCCGGAGGCGCGACGCCATCGAACAGGACGCTGCCGTTGTCCCGATGGCCATGCAGCAGGACGAGGCTTCCAGGGCGCATACGGTCGAGCAGCGCTTCCGCCAGCGTCGCCCCGCCGTCTTCCACCCAGGTCTCCGGCGCCGGCTTCCACCGTGACGCGGGGCCGACCGCCAAGGCGCGGGCGACCTTCTGCAACACGCCATCGCGCGTGGAGAGCACGAGCTGCGTGGTCGCCGGGAGCACGGCGAGGAGATCCTCGACCTTGTCGTGCCGCCCCACCTTGTGGGGCCGGAAGGACACCTCTCCGCCCCGTGTGGAGACGGCGGTCGCGAGATCCGTGAGCCCCTTGTTGACCCGATTGAGCACCAGATGCCCGATCTCAGCGGCCTCGATCGACACGCCCGCGGCGAAGCGCGCCTTGCTGCACGGATAGAGGCGCAGCGATCGGTGCGCGCCGCCGGGCTCCCGGATCGAGCACTCGAAGGGGCTGTCGGCGTCGCTCAAGCGTCTGGAGGAGCGCAGATCGATCCCGTGGCACTGGAGCGCGGCTTCGATCGCGTCCGCGACCGGGCCGGTGCCCAGCACCGTGGACATGGCGACCGGCGCGTCGACGCTGGCCCGCACCATGCGCAGGGGGATCAGCACCGACGATTGAGGGCCCTCCGCCACCACCCTGCGGACGCGAGGGATGGCCTGAAGGCGGGCCACGATCTGCTCGACGGAGCGGATCCCCGGCCATTGGCCTCCGGCCCTGGAGAAGGCTGCGCGAACCGCCTCCCGGACGTCGTCGACGGCGCCGCGCTCCACCTCCAGCTCGAAGTGGAAGGGCAGGAAGCCGTCACCGAAGATCATGGTCTTCCCCTCCCGTGAGGCGCTCGATCAGCTGATCGGTCGCACGCAGCGCCGCCTCCGGGCCGGCGCCGCCGCGTCCGAGTTCGGCGAGGCGCTCCGGCAGCGAGAGCGCGACCAGCTGCGCCTTCAGCTGCCGCCGCAGCCCCTTCACGCCACGGCCCTGCGGGGCGGCGGCGACCAGCCGCTCGAGCAGGCCGGGCAGGCGCCGGAGCGCCTGCGCCTCGTGGCGGTACCGCACGGACCAGCCGCACCCCCCGAGATGTTCCGCGACGCTCTTGCGCATCTGCTCGGCGTCGATCAGATGAAGTTCGCCGTCCGTTCCGACGATGAAGTTGCCCGGATGGCAGTCCTTGAAGCGCAGCCCCGCATCCCAGAGCGGGATCCAGAGATCGACGAGCACCGCATGCAGGGCACGGCGCAGGAAGCGTTGCGGAACGCCCGCCTCCAGATGAACGCCGAGCTCTTCCCCCGCGATGTAGCCAAGCACGGCATAGGGGCCGGCCACGGGATCGCGTCCGCCCTCGAGGCTCTTCTGGATCCGCGGGTGCCCAGCCAGCTCCGGAACCCGCGCGAAGTCATGGCCATGGAAGCGCTGGTAGCCGAGCGACCCCTCGGAACGGCCGTCGCCCTTGTAGAGCTTCACCACGACGCGATGAGAGCGGGCCCGGAAGCGGTGCTCGAGCCCTTCGGGCGTGACGAACAGGGCGCGACTCCGCAGCCCCTGGCGCAGCGGCTGCAGCCGGCCTGCGTCCTCGACCGGAACGCCCAGCAGCGCCGCGGCATGCACCGCGGCCCTCGATTCCTCGCCTGCATTCATGTCGCTCGAGCCCTCCGTGGCGTCCGCATGCTTCGTCGGGGCGACCGGCGCTCGAGGGGCGCCCCTCGGCGCCATCTGGAACGCCCCGCTCATCCCCACCCCCGGGCGTCGTGCCAGCGAGCCTCGCAACCACCGGAGGCCCGCAGGAACGCCGCAAGCTCGCGGATCAGTTCGCAGCGGTCCTCGATCGCCGCCTCGATCCGGTCTTCCTCGTCACCATAGAACTCGACCATGAGTGCGTCCTCCCGGTAGTAGCGGTCGAGGGTCCGTGCGACCTCGTCGCCGGCGAATGCCTGATCGATCAGCTCCGCGAGCCTGCGTGCCTGCGCGTCACCGAGATGCGGCGTGGGCGGCGCCAGCCAGCGATCGGCGTAGAAGGTCGCGTCCACGGGGAAACGGTCTGTGAACAGCACGCGGCAGACCCGCACCACGTCGTGCCAGTAGTCCGTGCAGGACACGAAGAGCTCTCTCCCCTCGTCCGAACGGGGAGCGATGCCGACCAGCAGTACGTCACTCATTCCTTCTTCTCCCAGGATCGATCTCGATATCGGTCGCCCATCGCCAGGACACGCCATGACTCCGAACCACCACCGGTTCGCCCGCGGCGCGGCGCTGCGGGCGAGGCGATCGTCTCCCTCCGCGCATCCGAATAGCGGTCGCGCCGGGAGCACCGGCGCGAGACGTCCCGCCGGATCGGAGCTGAGGCCGCTATTCGGCCTCAGCGCTCCCTAAGGTGGACGTCCCCGTCCGGGGACTCACCAGGAAATCGGAGGTAATTCATGAAGATGGAATCGACGAAGGGGCTCGAGGTCGGTCAGCAGGTGGAAGCGGGGGTACTGCAGTTCGTAACGACGCGGCGGATGGAGATCGAGAGGTTGGTGAAGGAGATGAAGATCGAGGAGTTCGATGTGGGGGATCGGATGGTGTTCGGAGGGAGGTTGGTTCTGGAGTATTCGGTGTATCGGGGGAAACGGAAGGATGGAATGACCACGTTTCTGAACTTCTTCAGTGGGTTCTACGATCGGAACGTCGGGGTACGGAAGGGGTTCGAAGAGGAGTGGAAACTGGCGAAACGGATCTACGACAAGACGAGTCTCGTGTACCTCGCTCGTCGGTACGGAAGTCTCGCGGAGGATTTTCTCGCCGGTCGGCTCTGTGAGGGATGAAGGGATGGGGTCCTTCCGCGCGGCGAGCCCGGGCCGATCGGCCCGGGCTCCGTTGCTAGCGCCCGCACCGCCGATCACGTCTCGAGCGCCGTCGGCGGATCAGAACACGGCGAGGCACCGATCCTGAACGACGCTTCCCATCGAACCCGAACCGATCAAGGACGAACCCGACCATGACGCGACACCGAGGCACCTTCGACCCGACGAATCCCGCCCCCTACGAACTCTCGCGCAGCGCCATCGAGACCTTCGTGCGCTGCCCCGCCTGCTTCTGGCTGGAGAAGTTGGCGGGCGTGAAGCGCCCGAGCACGCCGCCGTTCACGCTGAACGCCGCGACCGACGAGCTCCTGAAGAAGGACTTCGACACGACCCGCGGCACGAACGAGCCGCATCCCTTCCTGGAACGCCACGCGCTCGGCCATCTCCGCCCCTTCGCCCACCCGTGCCTCGAGAAGTGGCGCTCGAGCCTGCACTTCGGCGCGCGCGATCACTTCCACGCTCTGCACGCGGAGACCGGGCTACTCGTCGGGGGTGGAATCGACGATCTCTGGGAAGACACGCGCACCGGCGTGCTCCACGTCGTGGACTACAAGTCCACCGCCTCCCGCGACGGCGCGGCGCCGAGCCTCGAGCCCACCTACCGGGCGAGCTACAAGCGCCAGGCGGAGCTCTACCAGTGGGTGCTCCGGAACATGGGCTTCGAGGTCTCGCCGATCGCGTACTTCCTGTACGTGGACGCCGACCGCACGACGCCGGGGATGCTGAACGAGACCGGCGACGCCGCCGCCATGGCGTTCCGGGTGCATCTGCTCGAGTACCGGGGTGAGCACGACTGGATCGAACCCACCTTGCGGTCGATCCGGGCCCTGCTGGAGAACCGCGCTCCGTGCCCCGCCCACAGCACGACCGGCCACGGGCGGAAGGCCGACGAGCCCTGCGAACTCGGGCGCTATCTGGATCAGGTGGCTGCCGCTTCGTAGTAGCTCGCCGCTTCCAGGACGTGTCGCTGCACCTCCGATCGCACCGCCTCCGGCGCGACGACGCGTACGGTCCGCCCACAGGAGAGGATCCAGCGGAGCAGGCGATCGGTGTTGCGCACGCGGGCTCGGAGCCGGCTCCAGCCGTCGTCGAGCGGCTCGATCGTCTGGCCGCGGGCGAGACGGGTCTCGGTCAGCTCGCGCACGCGATCGCCCCGGATGTCGAGCACGAGCTCGATCGGGCTGCCGTCCATGGGGAAGGCGAGACCCTCCTCCACGAAACGGTCCAGATCGAAGCCCCGCGGGCGCGGCGCGGTACGCTCGAGGACGCATGCACCACTCATGCGGTGCAGATGGAACCGCGCCGGTTCGGGTTGTCCCTGCGCCGTGGCCACGAGTTCCGTCACGCCTCCCCGGAACAGCAGGCCGAGCGGGGCGAGCGTGTGCACCCGGGTCCGGCTGCCCCGAGCTGCCCGATAGCGGACCTCGAGCATCCGTTCCTCGAGCAGGGCCTGGTAGACGCACTCCATCACCCCGGGATCCACGGGCGCGGGAATCGGTTCGAGATGCCGGGGGACGATCCGCACCTTGTGCTTCCACGCCGCCGCCCGGCGGGCGGACGGCAGTCGCAGGGTCTCGTCCGCGCGCTGGAAGTGACGTCGGACGGACGCCAGGACCGAAGCGGGCAGGAGCGGCGAAACCTGATCCCGCATGAGGGCGAAGGTCAGCGCCGTGTCGACGCCCATCTGCGGGACCTGGAAGAGCGTCGGTGAATCCCACCAGAGGCGTCGGTCACGCACGCGGCCGTCGTCGGCGATGGGGAAATGACCCACCTCGCTGAGGTACTTCAGGTCCTCCCGCACGCGCTTGGCGGTGACGGGCACGTCGTCGTGCACCTGACCGAGCACACGCCGGACGATCTCCTCGACCGTGATGCCATCCGCCGCGTCGCTCGGCAGGCAGCTGAGCACCCGCAGGCGTCGCACGGTGGCGTAGACATCCCGAGCCATCGAGCGCTTCTCCCTTGCTTGCCGGATCGGGCCGCGCATCGAGCATAGACCCGTTATTCGGCACCGGCGCCCCCTACCTTGCCGCTCTCCCCTGCAGCGACCGACGGAGGAAGAGATGGCGAGACGCCGACGCACGCGTGCATTTCACGGCAGCGAGGACGCACTGGATCAGGTGGCGCAGCTCTGGGCCCTGCGCATCCTCTACACGCTCGGGGCCTGCCGGAACGTCACGCTGTTCTGTGCCGATGCCATGCTGAAGTGGCTCGGCATGCAGGAGCTCATCGACGCATCGCCGAGCATGGCGGTCTTCAAGAAGCGCTGTTCGGCGCGAATGCAGGAGATCGGGGCCGCACGCCCGGAGCTCCCCGAGGAGTTCCGTCGGAATCTCCGCCAGCTCTCCCGGTCGATCGGGCTGAATCCGACCGAGGCGACCCTGCTCGGCTTCGCGGTCGTGCTGCACTCGCATCGGGGCCTCGACGACGTGGCCGACGAGCTCGGCATGCTCACCTCCCCGCGCGTCTGCTCGCATCTGGCGACGCTGCTGCGCCTGGAGCCGGCCCACGTGCGGGCCGCTCTATCCAGCGACGGCCTGCTCCGGCGCTCGCGGCTCCTGAGCCTCGAGTCCGGCGGAACGCTCCGCCACTGCCTGCGCCTGCTGGATCGCCTCCCGAGCGTGCTCATGGAGCCCGGGGACGGCTCCCGCCAGCTCCTCGCAGCCTACTTCCACCGCACCCGGGCACCCGGCCTCGGCATGCGGGACTTCCGGCACGTGCGCGACGACCTCGACGTGCTCCTCGCCTATCTGGAAGAGGCCCTCGCGCGCCGAAAGGTCGGCGTGAACGTGCTGTTCTACGGACCACCGGGAACGGGCAAGACCGAGCTCAGCCGGGCTCTGGCCCGCCGACTCCGGGCGCGCGCCTACGAGATCAGCAACGTGGACCACGACGGAGACGCGCTCGCCGGCTACCAGCGCTTCAACGCCTACCAGCTGAGCCAGGTGGCGCTCGAGAAGGCACGGCGGGCGATCGTCGTCTTCGACGAGATCGAGGACGTGTTCCCGGACAGCCGCGGCCAGTTCGGCTTCACGGCCGAATCCGGCCGGAAGGCCTGGGTGAACCGCCTCCTCGAGACCAACCCCACCCCCGCGATCTGGATCAGCAACCGCATCGATCAGATGGATCGCGCCTATCTGCGGCGCTTCGACTACGTGATGCATCTGGACCATCCACCCCGCGAAGTACGGCGCCGGATGCTCCGTACGCGGCTGAAGGACGTTCCGGTGGGGGCCGCCTGGGTCGAGCGCCTCGCGAGCCAGCCCACCCTGTCGCCCGCGCTCATCGCGAAGGCGGCCGACGTCGTGGCCACCGCAGGTGCCGGTACGGAGCGGCTAAATGAGCAGCGCCTGGAGCGCGTCCTCGGCAACACGCTGCGCGCCATGGGCCGCCCCCTGCCGGAGACGCCGCGAGCGGAGACCGCGCTGCCCTACTCCTTCGACGTGCTCCATGCGGACGTGGACCTCGAGGCGCTCGTGCGCGGGCTGCAGCGACGCGGAGCCGGTCGGATCTGCCTCTATGGCCCACCCGGTACCGGGAAGACCGCCTTCGGGCGTTGTCTGGCAGAGGTACTCGACCGTCCCCTGCTCGTGCGCCGTGCCTCCGATCTCCTGCGGCCGTTCGTGGGAGAGACCGAGGGGCGCATCGCCGAGATGTTCGAGCGCGCACGCGCCGACGGCGCGCTCCTGCTTCTGGACGAGGCGGACAGCTTCCTGCGGGACCGCGAGCAGAGCCGCCAGAGCTGGGAGGTGACCCAGGTAAACGAGCTGCTCGTGCAGATGGAAGCCTTCGAGGGGCTGTTCGTGTGCTCGACCAACCTCATGGACCAGCTCGACCGTGCTGCGCTGCGCCGCTTCGACTTCAAGGTGCGCTTCGATTTCCTGACGCCCGGGCAGGCCTGGCTGCTGTTCGAGCGCGCGCTTGCCAATGGTGGAGACGTACCCGATGCGGAGCATTGGCTGAAGCGTCTCGCGGCGCTATCGAATCTCACGCCAGGAGACTTTGCCGTCGCACTGCGCCGGATGGAAGTACTCGGCGCCGAACTGGGCGCGGAGGGCTTGTTCTCGGAGCTTGTCCGCGAGGTAGAGGGGAAGCAGGTTCGGACCTCGCGGGTGTGCGGGTTTCATGCCGACCTGTGAGCCTCGGAATTTTTTCTATGGTTAGTAGGAGGCATAGATGGCGAACGACATTGCATTCGAAGTGGAGCGCCTAGAGTTCCTCGTGACAGCAAACCACAGGGCAACAGTTGCACGGTAACCGCAATCAAGGGAGCTGACTATCGAGTCCGAGTTTCCGACAGATCGGGGGATCGTCGCGACGGACGGGAACAAAGCAACGAGAAGCGTGATCCGCGGGCGAACCGGCCTCAGATGGGGGGAAACGAGCGACCTGACGTTTCGCTGTGCCACCGTCTCCGTCTGTATGCGCCGTCGAGACTGAAAGGCGGCCCAGCTCGCGCCCTCGGTAGCCGACAACCAATCAATAAAGGATTGAAAATAATGAACAGGGAAGAGTTCGTCGCGCACCCCGAAGTTCGCCAATTCGTCGCCTGGGCTACCTCTACGCTGCCTTCCCTAGCGATCGAACTGCACGTTTCGCCCAAAGGTACGGGCCGGACTTCTGCAGGCTTCGGCCCCGGGGTCCGCGGCCGATTCGTAGGAATCGACCAGGTGGCCAAAGCTTATCAATGGCATTCTGAGTTCAAAAATCGGGACGGTGATCTCTTCGTCTCTAGCGATCTTCGAAGCACGCAGTGTGCGTTCGAAGAGCTCCGCACCTGGCTGGCCGCAGCCCTCGAGCATCAAGACTCTGAGGAACTTATCCGAGCGATCAACTCCGTGCTGACATGGGGCGGCGATATAGCGTACATGCGTCGTAAACCCGCAGGAGCACTTCCGTTCCTGATGGGCCTCGAGGATCTACCCGGCTATCTGCTCAAGCTAAAGCAGGAACTCGCGCTCAACCACGCCGACACGGGCCGCTTAGGCGCAGTGGGTCACATGAACGCAATGCTGACCAAGGTCCATGCGCTGCTTGCGGATGATGGCCTTCCAATCTATGACTCCCGCGTGGCCGGAGCCATTGCATCGATTGTGGAGCTCTACCGCCGACAATCCGGTGCCGGCTGGAACGAAGTCCCGGCCCCACTCCGATTCAAGGCGACGGATCGCGCCAAAAGGAGTCGCCGTGTACCGGGTCTACGATGTGCTGCGCCTCACAACGATGGAGAGCCCATACTGGATCCCGGCGTCCTCAGCCGGAGTTCCCGAACCGGGAGTCTGGAGTGGGCGAGCTGCAAGGTGCGACTTGGATGGCTGATGGCCGAGATCCTGTCCATGGACAGATCGCTATTCCGTGAAAGCGGTGGCGCATGCGATATGCGGGCTTGCATGCACAGCTTCGAGGCAAGCCTCTTCATGATCGGTTTCAACGTATCTTCCCTGAGGGAAAACATTCGACCCCAGCACGGACGCCGTAGTTTGACCACGAACACGCAACGACTCGAGGAAATTCCGTACTTGGTTTTCGCCCATCCTGGGGATTTCTCGGCTCCGGTCACGCGCTGGGTTGCAGTCTGGGTCGCACTCCACGATGTGCTCGGGATCGACGAAGACTCGGCCCTCAGGAAGGCCGTCCCGATTCGACACCTTCGGGAGGGACTCCAAGCACTCGCGGTGAAGGGTCGCCTCTATAGTATCGAGGCAATGGCTCGCGTATGTAGTGATCGCCTCGATACCGGCCAGGCTTCCCCAGAGTTTCGGACAATGAACTCTACATGGATGAGGCCTACATTAGAGCCATGGATCAGCCAGCACGGTCGTCCGAACAGTGCGCTGGCGCTCACGAACTCGTCGCTCAATATCTGGCGGAGTACACCAACGAAGGAACGTAGCGCGCTCCGAAAGTGGGCTGCCAAAGCGATCCTGGAGCGTCTCGGTAGGGGACATTTCGAAAGCGGTTCAGCGGCGTGGCTCGACGCGCGACGATAGCGTCCTTCACAGCATTGGCAGAGGCATTGGCCCATCAGTTCCACAGCGAGTGCTTCTGGCTTGAGCAGGCTGATGGAATGGCACTCTCAGCGAGCCGCACATACCGCTATAGGTGGCGCAGGATTGCCCTGAGTCAGCGTGTCTTCTCGGGTCTCATCTCCCGCGTGGGCCGCGCATTTCGTCTGTATCGGCCCGCTACGTCGGGTCTCGATAGAGTTGGTTCACGAACAATCCTGGTGCTGAGGAATCGTAGAAGGGGCCATATCCTCTGGTGGCCAGCTGAGGTTCCCGACCACTGCGATCAGCCACGCGATCACGAGGTAGAGAATCTGTAGCTGGGCGGCGTTCTCCCCGGGGAACCGCAGGTCGACCGCCTTAAACGAAGAGCGAGGTGGGCTGGGTACAACTTCTGCTGAGCACGGACCGCGACCCTGCCGGTGCGGGACGAACGGCCGTGCCTGCGAAGGCGTTCGATACAGATTTGCCGGCCTTGTGCGTCCTCGCGACGGATTCCGAACATCAGGTGCGCTTCCTTTCGGACGTTCCAGGCCATACCCCGGGCCAGTTGGTGAATTCGCAGACGGCCCGGGCCGTAGAGGCTCATTAACGCCTGACCAACCGCGGCCACCTATCGTGCTGGCTACGCGGCAGCCAGCTGGATCAGTCTCTTCGACCAGTCGACGAATCGGTCCGTGCCATAGATGCACAACCGCCACCGCTCGGGGATTCCTCGCTGTCCGAAGTGCGCGCCGGCCAGTTGACCGACTACGGCCGCGGTCGTGTCGGCGTCATCGCCGAGGTTGGCCGCCAACAGCACGGCTTCCTCGAACGACCGTGCTCGATGGAAGCACCAGAACGCCGCCTCCAGGGACTCCACGACGTAGCCGGATCCCCGGATGGCCGCTTCTCCCTTGGCTCGCCACTCCCCCCTCGCTACGGACTGGAGCGCCGGTGACATCCAGTCCCGGGGCTCGATCGAGTGGAGCGCCTCGTCCCGTGACGCGCCGCGGAGCAGATGATGGAGCACCGCCCCGAGCATCCGGCAAGCCGCGATCGCTTCTTCTGCCCCGTGTGTGGTCCTGGAGCTTTCGGCGCACAGCCGATCCACGGCTTCAGGATCGGGATGCGCGAAAAGGGCGACCGGGGCTAGGCGCATGATCGACCCGTTCCCGGCCATGCGAGGGTCCGTCGGTCCCGAATCTGGTCGCCCCGTCTCCTCGAACCGGTGCAGGGCCATGCGGACCGTGTTGCCGATGTCGAAGCACTCGCCGGTCGCGCTCAGGTGGCCCTCGCGGAACCAGCGAACGTAGCGCCGAAGCTGGTCGACCGGATCGAAGCATCCGGTCTCGAGGAGGCTCTCCGCGAGACAGAGGGCCATGGAGGTGTCGTCGGTCCACTGACCGGGCTCGAGCCCGAAGGGTCCACCGCCGACCATGTCCGTGAGAGGCTCGAAGCTGCCTCGCGGTCGGAACTCGACGGTCGTGCCCACGGCGTCGCCGCAGGCGAGTCCCAGAAAGCAGCCGATGGCGCGGTCGGTCGGCTCGGACATGGCGCAGGTCCCTCTGACACCCGTTCCGGTCTAGCCTAGTCCATGACGCCGCTGCAGCTGGAGGGAGGTTCCGGATGACCGCGAACGGGACGCTGGTCCGACTGCCCTGCGTCGACGACGAGTCCACTGCCGAGGCCGCGCGCAGCGCGTTGTGGATCGACCGTGGGCGCGCGGCGGAGTTGGGCCGCTCCGCCCTGGAGATCGTCCAGGCGAGGGGCTACGAGCATCCCCCGGGCCGCTGGATCGACCTGTCCGGTCCGATCGAGCGGTCGCTCGCGGCCCGGCGCAGTCTGCCCCCGGAGGCCCCGTTGCCGGAGCCTCCCGGCGGCCGCTTCCAGCAGACGACCGTGCAGGTCCGGAACGAGACCACGTTCGAGGCGGCCCGGCGGCTGGTGGACGATGGCCGGCGCACCGTTGCGCTCAACTTCGCCAACGGCCTGCATCCCGGTGGAGGATTCCTGAACGGTGCCCGGGCGCAGGAAGAAGTGCTCTGCCGCTCGAGTGGGCTCTTCGACACGCTGCAGGGCGACCCCATGTACCAGGCCCATGCGCAGCGCCCGCTTCCCGATTCGAGCGCCTGGTCGATCTACTCCCCCGACGTGCCGGTCTTCCGGGACGATGCGGGCGCGTTTCTGGACGCTCCCTGGCTCCTGAGCTTCATCACCTGCGCCGCCCCCTATGCGCCCACGGTGGGGCAACCGGAGTCGGGCGACCTGCTGGCGGAGCGGATCCCCCGGATACTCGAGATCGCTCACTGCTTCGGATTCGAAGCGCTCGTGCTCGGCGCGTGGGGCTGCGGGGCGTTCGAGAACGATCCGGTCCGGACCGCGTGCGACTTCCGTACGGCGCTCGAGGGGCCGTTCGCCGGCTGCTTCCGAGAGGTGGTCTTCGCGATCGTCGATTGGTCGCCGGAGCGGCGCATCCTCGGCCCTTTCCGGGATGCATTCGCCCCCTGACACGCTCGACGCCCGAGCCCGGTATCGACCCGGGCGGCTCCCTCCGCGGCTGCCCGCGCCACTGGCGCGGTTCGGGCCTCCACCAAGGGTCACTGCTCGAAGCAGATCCGCTCCCGGGCCACGTCGGTGAGGTCGAGGGAGGACCGGCGGATCATCTCCTCCCGATCGAGACAGGTCGGATATGCCGGCAGGATGTCGATCATCCGGTCCACCTGAATCACGGCGTCGTACCAGAACGCACCGCGGTCCTGAAGATACGATTTCCGACCGCGTGCCAGAAACGTCAGCGTGTTCGCATCCAGGATCTCGAGCCGTCCGCCCCCCAGGGCGACGGTTCTCCCTTCGCTCGGAATCACGAGATAGTTCCGCGTTTGAGTCGCATTGCGCGTAGCGACCAGGTAGGCGCCGCTTCGGACGTGCTCGACCCGAGTGACCCCATGATCGGCCCGGGCACCCGAGACGATCAGCTCCAGTTCACCGTCTCGGATCGCAGCCCAGGGCTTGGGCCTGCAGTGCTCACCGCAACTCTCGTCGCCGAACGGGCTCGGGAAGAGCCCTGGATCGACTCCCGCGCACGCGAGCAACCCGGGCTGTCCAACCAGAATCAGGATGTCTCCGTCGATCTCCTGCACGGGTTCCCCGTTGCAGGCGCGGACGAGGGCACGGGCTCGCTGTTCGGCGACGTCGTGCATGGCCGCCACGGCCGGGGCCGCAAGGGTCAATGCGCCGACCCACGCGGCGAGGAAACGGTAGAAGTGCTGCATGAGCGGTCGCGACCCCTCCGGCTCGATCTCGGGAGGCACGGCCGAGCCAAGTCGGACGACCTCCGCCCTGCCCCGTCTTCTCGACGCTTCCGGCATCCGAGGGAGAAACAGGCAGGTGTATCCCTGCGCACGCGGCGGCAGGATGGTCGAAGTCTAGACTGACCACCATGGTACCTCTCCTCGAAACGCTCTCGGGGCATTGCGCCATCGCTTCGGCCGCGCGGAAAGCCGCGTTCCGCGCGCTCTGCCTCCTGGCCGTGTGCACACCCACTGCGGTCGGTGTCCGCGCGGAGGATACGGACGCTTCGGCCCTCGCGGACTACTTCGAGGAGCGCGTCCTGTCCTTCGAAACAGAGCGCTGGGAGAACGGATTCACGCTGCTGGTGAACCGCCGGCCCCAGGTCCCGAACGCATCGCTCCGGCTTCTCGTGGAGGTGGGCACCGCAGACTTCCCATGCCCGGAGCGCGAGCTCCCGCATCTGCTCGAGCACGTGCTGTTCTCGGGCTTCGACGAACTCTCGGAAGCCGACCTGGACCTCCTCGCGAGCCACTACGGCGGGAGCTTGAACGGCTTCACGGCCGAGTGGACGACCGGCTACGAGCTCGACCTCTACGCGGCGCACGCCTCGGACGCGGTCCAGCTGCTCTTCGGCATGGTCACCCGAACGCCCCTGAACGCCGAGCGCGTCGATGCATCCCGCCCGGTGGTCCATCGGGAGGTCGGGGATCCACGGAACGCCTTCGAGGACTGGCTGGCGCGCGCAGGCTGGTTCGACGGGCACGTCGCGCGCTCCTACCGCGAGCTCGTCCCCGCCACGCGAAGCTTCTGCCCAAGGCGACCCCACGCCGCGCTGCTGTCGGCGGAAGACGTCCAGCGCGTCCACGAGCGCTACTACGTGCCCGAACGGATGACGCTGATCGTCGTGGGGGACGTCGATCCGGGGAGGATCGTGGAGGAAGTGAACGATACCTTCGGAGCGATGGAGGCTCAGCCGGGGGCACCTCGCCACCGTCCGGAGCCGCTGCTCCGCGGAAACGAAGTCAGCTATCGGACCGCACGGGACGAGTTCGTGGCGGCCGACGTCTACGTGACCCGGGACTACCTGATCCCGCCTCTGCCGGCGCCCGGGACGTTTCCCCTGCTGCTCGCCGCAGAGCTGCTCGAGGGTGACCTGTTCACACGCCTGCGCTCGGAACGGGGCTGGGCGTACACGCCCTCGGTCACCCTCGCGGACTACGCCGACTTCTCGGTGCTCGTGCTCGAAGCCGAGGTCCCGCGAGGACGCGAGGACGAGACGCTCGAGGTCATGGATGATGCGGTCGCAGCGCTGGCCGAGGGCGAGATCGGCAGCGACCGGTTCGAGTCGGTCCGGCGACAGGCCGTGCTGCAATACGGTCTCGGCCTGGAGACGAACGCCGATGTCGCGGACTACTACACGCGATTCTTCGAGCACTGGCGGACGTCGGGCACGTTCCCGAATCTCGTGAGAGCGGTGGCCTCCATCACCGAAGCGGCCGTGCAGGTGGCCGTCCGGCGCCATCTCGTCGATGCCCCCTCGCTCCGCTACACCGCGACCGGGCTCGTGGGGTCTACGAGCGCTCTCCTGGCCGGCTTCGGATCAACCATCCTGTTCGGGTTGCTGCTGTTCGTTCTGCGCAAGTTCACGCCCAGGCGGAGCGGCGGACCGCAAACCGACGGGCAGTCGTGAGTCCCTTCGTGCCCATGCGCCCGAGCAGGCATGGGGGTCCACGTGCCTGGGTGGGCGGTCCCGCGGCGCTCGAGAGAGCACGCGGGCAGGCACAGGAGCGAAACCCCGGTACATGCTGCGGAAAGGAGAATCTCCATGAGCGTGGTTGAACCCGACCGCCAGCACGTCGACAACCTCGAGCGCATCGTGGACCCGGAGGTCAGGGCGGCTTACCTGTTCCTCATCTGCAACGCCGCCTGCCTGAAACGGTTCCAGTGTGAGCCCGGACAGCATGGGGTGATCCCGGACGTCCGGTTCTTCGACGAGCAGGGCAATCAGCCCTACGCGTTCATCCCGAACCAGAAGAACCTTCTGTTCTACTTCCGCCTCCCCGCCGTCCGGGCCGCCGGCTTCGATGCGGACGCGCTTCGAGAGCGGTTCGAGGATGTCGCCGAGAGTCCATCCGGGGAGTGGAAGGTGCGCCTGCGCGATCTCGAGGATGCACGCCGCCTGTTCACCTACGTGTTCAGCAACGCCCCCAACTAGAGATTCCTTCAGGACGCGCCTTCACCGACCACGCTCTCCCGATCGAAGCGCATCCGAGGCGCCTCCGTCAGCAACTCCGACAGGGCGACCCGCTCGCGCGTGAAGATCCCCACGGCGCCCACGTGCACGAGCGCCAGCGCGGACACGGCACGCTGGATCGCGACCTTCCCCGTCGCCCGGGA
>JAZBPF010000380.1:0-2184 GCA_036351515.1 Pseudomonadales bacterium
CCGCGTGACGGCCCAGAAGCCGGGCCCGGAAGGCTCCTCGTGCCAGTGGCAGGGATCGTGGGCGCGCAGCCAGGCGTACTGCGCGAAGGGATGCCCCTTCGCGAAGCTGGCGGGGTCGAGCAGATCGATCTTCACGGGGCGTCTCCCTCGGCGTTCGCACCGGAAGATAACGGAGTCCGAGCCGGTCCGTGGAGCCTCTCCGGACCCTCGGCCGGACGTCGCGGCCTACTTCCGCTCCGCGCGCCAGCGCCCCGGCGCTTCCCCGGTCCAGCTCCGGAACGCCCGGGTGAAGGCGGCGGGATCCGAGTACCCCATGCGCTCGGCGATCTCCGCCACGGGCAGCGCCGTGTGGCGCAGGTAGTTCGTCGCCCGTTCGGTCTGCACGCGCCGGAGCAGCTCCGCGTAGGAGGTCCCCTCCCCGGCCAGACGCCGCACGAGCGTGCGCGGCGTCGTGCCCATCATGGCGGCGAGCTGGTCCCGGGTGGGCGGCGGCGTGTAGGCCCAGAGCAGGCGCGTGGCCTGCTCCGCGGGGGAGACGTCCTCGGCGAGGGCGCGGGAGAAGCCGCGGGTGATGCGCTCGTAGCGACGGAACTCGAGGGCGCTCTCGTGCCGTGGGACCCCGTCCGCGGCGGCGAGGGGGTAGCGCAGCTCGGCGCGCGGCGCCGCGAAGTGCACGGGACAGGGGAAGTGGTCCGCGGCGTGGAAGGGCTCGCCCGGGGCGCGCCAGGGCAGCGCGATGCTGCGCGGGAGCACGGCCGGCTCCGTGACGTCGACGATCAGCCGGTAGACGGAGGCGAGATCCTGGGCCACGCAGTAGCGATCCAGGAGCTCCGGGGGAACCGCGATGGCGGAGGGCGGCGCGGCGCCGAAATCGAAGGTGAGGACCCAGTCGCCGTCCTCGCGCAGCACGTCGATGCGCGAGTGCCCCCAGCTCAGCTCCGGGTAGGCGAGGAGCACGCGCACGGCCTCGCCCACGGTGGGCGCGTGCTGCATGGTCAGGCCGAGCACGCCGTAGTGATTGATGCCGACGTGGCTGAACTGGGCGAGGGCGAAGGCGACGACGTCGCCGTGCCGGTCGCGCACGCGCGCCACGAGCTGGGAGAGCACCATCAGCTCCTGATCGAGGGAGATCGGGAAGTCGGGATCCTGGAGCGCGCGCCCGGGAAGGCCGGCGTGGCGCAGGAGGGCCACGATCTCCGCCTCGTCCATGCCCACGAGGAGCAGCTGGCCGAGGACGCCCGTGACCGTGCGCCGCCGGGAGGCGAGGTTCCCGCTCGCGAGGAGGATCGGTTCGGCCGGGGTCATGGCTCCGCTCTTCGCGCCGGAGTGGCGCAAACTATCAATTCCCTGGCCTGCTCCGCAATGGTGCCGACGGCCATCTACGGCGACGCTGCGCGGCATGAACCGGGATCCCGCGGGTCCCGACGACGGTCTGCATCCGAGAGGGGACCCATGAATCAGCCCGTACGCATTCCGCCGGAGACGGCGGTCGAGCACTTCGACGTCCTCATCGTCGGCGCCGGCATCTCCGGCGTGGGCGGCGCCTGTCATCTGCGCCAGCAGTGCCCGGAGAAGTCCTTCCTGATCCTCGAGCGGCAGGACTCCTTCGGCGGCACCTGGAAGACCCACACCTATCCGGGGATCCGCTCCGACAGCGACCTCTACACCTTCGGCTACCGTTTCAAGCCCTGGACCGGCAAGCCCATCGCCACCGCCGAGGCGATCCTCGAGTACATGGGCGAGGTCATCGAGGACTACGACCTCGCGCCGCACATCCGCTACGGCCACGAGATCCGCAGCGCTCGCTGGTCCAGCGAGGTCGGCCGCTGGTTCCTCGAGGCCCGGCGCACGGACACGGGAGAGACGCGCACCTTCAGCTGCACCTTCCTGTGGATGTGCCAGGGCTACTACCGACACCAGCGGGGCTACACGCCCCAGTGGCCGGGCATGGACCGCTTCCGGGGCCCGATCGTCCACCCCCAGACCTGGCCCGAGGACCTCGACTACGCCGGCAAGCGCGTGCTCGTGATCGGCTCCGGCGCCACCGCGGCGACGATCGTCCCGGCCATGGCCGGCACCGCCGCCCACGTGACCATGCTCCAGCGCTCGCCCACCTACTTCGCGCCGGGCGAGAACCGCAACGAGCTCGCGGACACGCTGCGCGAGCTCGAGATCCCCGAGGAG
>JAZBPF010000381.1:0-7086 GCA_036351515.1 Pseudomonadales bacterium
GCAGGGCGGCCAGGACGTCGACGGGCACGGAGACGGGGGCGTCGAGGGTCCAGCGGAAGCGGATGACCCCTTCCCCGGGCGGCGGTGGCGACGGCGTGTCCATGTGCGGGAGATGGGGCCTTGACGGCGGGGCTCAACGGCCGCGCGCGGCGTCCGGTCGGAGGCCGCGGAGCTCGCGCAGCACGGGCATGGCCTCGAGGTCGTCCTCGCCCAGCAGGGACCAGTCCACGCCCCGGGCCGCCGGTGGCGGCTCCCGCACCTCGAGGGTGCGGGTCGGCGTGACGATCCAGTGCAGGGCCAGGTCGTTGGGTGCGCTCGGGAAGGCGTCCAGCACCTGCACGTCGTGGACGGTGGTGGCCACGGGGACGGGCGGGTGGCCGAGCTCCAGGAGGATGGCCCATTCGAGGTCCGAGTAGCCGGCGCCCTTGCCGCAGCGACGGCCCCCCGGGGTCACGGCGGCGCAGCCCGTGACGATGGCGTCGATGGTCGGCAGTTCGTCGAGGGCGAGCACCGTGCTCCAGGCCTCCATGGTCGAACGGGTCGCGGCCTCCCGGTGCGCCTCCGGCGGGATCCGCCGCGGGTCGAGGAGCTGGAAGCCGCCGGCGAGCTTCGGCGTGGGCACGAGCACGGCGATGCCGCGGGCGAGGGCGAGCTCGCGCACGTGGCGCTGCGGCGAGTCCGGATTGACCTTCAGGCAGCGCGCGTCGCGGTAGACGGGGATCTCGAAGAGCCGCCGGGCCGCCTCCCGGGCGCCGGCGAAGTTCGGGATGCGGCCGTGCGGCGGGAAGGGGAAGCGCGCGAGCCGCTCCGCCTGCAGCCGGTCCCAGGCGTGCTGCCGGGCGGCGTCCTTGCTCTCGAAGCGCAGCGGCGCCGGGCTCGGCTCCATGGGCTATGCTCCCGTCATCGCAGGGTCACGGGCGGTCGGCAGGATCCCCGGACCTGTCACGCCCCGCCGCTTCCGGTATGCTCTCGAGTCGTGCCGGCCGCCGGTCCCGGCGCGGCGGAAATCCCGATCCGGCACGTCCGGACCGATCGACAGAGCTTCGCACACCCCAGTCCTCCCGTGGTCCCCGGTGCGCCGCCCCGCGCGCCCCTCCGGTCCTGCGGGTCGCAAAGCCGCAGGAGTCCCGTGTTGAGCAGCTTCTCCCTTCCCCGTCCCCTCACCAGCCTCGTGCGCTGGTTCGATGCCCACGCGAGCGCACCGGGCCCGGAGTCGGACGGTGACCGTTCCATCGACCTCGTGCGGATCCTGCCCTTCGCGGCCCTGCACCTGGCCTGCGGCTTCGCGCTGCTGACCGGCGTCAGCGGCTTCGCCCTCGCCGTGCTCGCCGTCACCTACGCGATCCGCGTGCTCGGCATCACCGTCGGCTACCACCGCTACTTCTCGCACCGTGCCTTCCGCGCCGGGCGCGGCATGCAGTTCGTGCTCGCGCTCATGGGCGCGAGCGCCGTGCAGCGCGGGCCGCTCTGGTGGGCGGCCCACCATCGGCACCACCACAGGCACTCGGACCAGCCCGAGGACGCGCACTCGCCGGTGCAGGACAGCTTCTGGTGGAGCCACATGTTCTGGTTCCTCGCCAACGGCAACTACCGCTCGCGGGTCGAGAACATCTCCGACTTCGCGAAGTTCCCGGAGCTGCGCTTCCTCGACCGCTTCGACACGGTGGTGCCGATCGCTTCCTACGTGGGCCTGTTCCTCCTCGGTGACTGGGTCGGCCGCACCTGGCCCGGCACCGGCACGAACGGCTGGCAGGTGCTCGTCTGGGGCGGGGTGATCGGCACCGTGCTCGCCTACCACGCGACCTTCACCATCAACTCGCTCGTGCACGTCTTCGGCCGCAAGCGCTACGCCACCGGCGACGAGAGCCGCAACAACGGCTGGCTCTGGCCCGTGACCTTCGGCGAGTCCTGGCACAACAACCACCACCACTTCCCGGCGTCCGCGCGCCTGGGCTTCTACTGGTGGGAGATCGACATCGGCTGGTACTTCCTGCGGGCCCTCGAGCGCCTCGGCCTCGTGTGGGACCTGAAGGTGGTGCCCTTCCACGTGCGCGAAGGACTGCCGAACCCGCGCCTCGCCGAGCGGGCCCGGGCCGCGGCGGCCGCCGCCGGCGAACGGGCCCGCGACGCGGTCCGCGAGGCCGCGGAGACCGTGGACGACGTGGTCGGCGCCGTCCGGCCCGCCGAGGTGCGCGGCGAGGGCTGACCGCCTTGCGCATCGCCGTCGTCGGCAGCGGCATCTCCGGCCTCACCGCGGCCCGGCTCCTCGCCCGGGCCCACGAGGTCGTGCTCCTCGAGGCGCAGGCGCGTCCCGGCGGGCACACGCACACGCACCGGGTCGAGGTGGACGGCCGCACCGTGTCCGTGGACACGGGTTTCATCGTCTACAACGACCGGAACTATCCCCACTTCACCCGCCTGCTGGACGAACTCGGGGTCGCGGGCCGGCCCACGTCCATGAGCTTCAGCGTCCACGACGAGGCCTCGGGGCTCGAGTACAACGGCGGGACCCTGACGGGGCTGCTCTCGCGGCGTCGCAACGCACTGTCGCCGGTCTTCTGGTCCCTCGTTCGGGACGTGCTGCGCTTCAACCGCGAGGCGCCGCAGGTGCTCGGTCTCGCGGGCACGGGGCCCGCGCTCGGGGACTGGCTCGAGAGCGAGCGCTACGGCGCGCCCTTCGTCGAGCGCTACCTCGTGCCCATGGCCGCGGCGATCTGGTCCGTGCCCACGGCGCGCATGGCGGACTTCCCCGTGAAGCGGCTCGTCGAGTTCTTCCGCAACCACGGGCTGCTCTCGCTCACGGACCGGCCCCAGTGGTACGTGGTGGACGGCGGCTCGCGCAGCTACGTGGACCGGATCCTCTCGGAACTCGGGGACGCGGTGCGCCTCGGGACCCCCGTGCGCGCGGTGCGCCGGCCGGCGGAGGGCGGCGCCCTCGTCGCCACGGACGCGGGCACGGAGCGGTTCGACGCGGTGGTCCTCGCGTGCCACAGTGACGAGGCGCTCGCCCTGCTGGCGGATCCCTCCCCGCAGGAGGGCGCGGTGCTCGGCGCCATCGGCTATCAGCGCAACGCCGTGGTGCTGCACACGGATCCCCGGGTGCTGCCGCAGCGTCGGCGCTCCTGGGCGGCCTGGAACTACCGCCTGCCCCGGACGGGCGCCGACGGGGCGACCGTGAGCTACTGGATGAACCTGCTCCAGCACGTCGACGTGGCGACGCCCCTGGTGGTGACCCTGAACCAGGACGCGCGCATCGACCCGGCGCGGGTCCTCGCGCGCATGGAGTACGCCCACCCGGTCTTCGACGCGCCTTCGGTCGAGGCCCAGGGCCGCCGGGGCGAGATCAGCGGGGTCCGCGACACCTGGTACTGCGGCGCGTACTGGCGCTACGGCTTCCACGAGGACGGCTGCCTCTCCGCCGTGGAGGTCGCTGCGGGGCTCGGAGTCCCCTGGTGAGCCACGCCCTGGGCCGCGGGCGGGTCTGGCACGTCCGCGAGAGACCCTTCCGGCACGCCTTCGCCTACGGCGTGCACATGCTCCGCCTCGACCTCGACCGCCTCGAGGAGGCCTTCGCCGGTCATCCGCTGTGGTCCCTCGATCGGGCCAACCTGGGCTCCCTGCGCCGCGCCGATCACCTCCGTGGGCTGCCGAGGCCCCGCCCCGGGGACCTCGCCGGTGCCGCCCGCGAGGCCGTGGCGCAGCGCCTGGGCTTCCGGCCCGAGGGGCCCGTGCACCTGATCACCCATCCCCGCTATCTCGGCTTCGCCTTCAACCCCGTCACCTTCCACCTCTTCGGCGATCCCGAGGCTCCGGAGGCGATCCTCCTCGAGGTGAGCAACACGCCCTGGAACGAACGGCACCACTACGCCCTCGACTGCCGCGGGCGCGCGGGCGCCCTCGAGTTCGAGCTCGCCAAGGATTTCCACGTCTCGCCTTTCCTCCCGATGGACATGCGGTATCGTTTCCGCTTCGTCCTCGACGCCGACCGCTTCGAGGTGCGCAAGCAGAACCTCGACGACGCGGGGCGGGTGTTCACGGCGCGCATGGAGCTGGCCTTCGAGCCGCTCACGCGCCGGGCGCTCACGCGCGCGGTGCTCGCCTTCCCGCCCATGACCTTCCGCGTCGTGGCGGGGATCTACTGGCAGGCGCTGCGCCTGTGGCTGCGCGGGGCGCGCTACCACCCGCACCCCGGCGGCCGGCCGGGTGAGGACGCGGGCGCGCGAGGCTGACTTCAGGGAGGAGACCGGGGTGTCCGAGAGCATCGCAGGAGAGGTCCGCCGCGGGCCCCTCGCACGCATTCCCGCCGGCCTGGTGCCGCGCATCCGTCGCCGGCTGCTGGCGGCCCTCGACGGCATCCGCTGGGGGCAGGTGGAGGTCCACGACCCCTTCGGCCACACGACGCTCGGCGATCCCGCCAACCCGGGACCGCGGGTGACCGTGCGGATCAGCGACGCCGACTTCTACGGCTACGCCGGTCTCGGCGGCAGCGTCGGGGCCGGCCAGAGCTACTTCCTCGGCCTCTGGGAGGCGGAGCCGCTCGTGGACCTCGTGCGGATCATGGTCCGCAACCGCGAGGTGCTCGACCGCATGGACGGCGGCCTCGCGCGCCTCGGCCGGCCGCTCTACGCCTTCTTCGACCGTCGGCGCCGCAATTCCCTCGGCGGCAGCCGGGCGAACATCTCCGCCCACTACGATCTCGGCAACCACTTCTTCGAGGTGATGCTCGATCCGACCATGATGTACTCCTCGGCGATCTTCCCGGACGGCGAGACCACGCTCGAGGACGCCCAGCGCCACAAGCTCGACGTGATCTGCGACAAGCTCTGCCTGGGCCCGGAGAACCATCTGCTGGAGATCGGCACGGGCTGGGGCGGGCTCGCCGTGCACGCGGCGCAGCGCCACGGCTGCCGCGTGACGACCACGACGATCTCCCGCGAGCAGTACGCCTACGCCCGCGCCCGGGTCGAGGGCGCCGGGCTCGGCGACCGGGTGACCGTGCTGTTCCAGGACTACCGCGAGCTCGAGGGGCGCTACGACCGGCTCGTGTCCATCGAGATGATCGAGGCGGTGGGCCACCAGTACTTCGACACCTTCTTCGCGCGCGTCGACGAGCTGCTCACGGACGACGGCATGGCGCTGATCCAGGGCATCACCATCGAGGATCAGCGCTACGACCTCTACCGGCGCTCCGTGGACTTCATCAAGCGCTTCGTCTTTCCCGGCGGATGCCTGCCCTCGGTCTCCGTGATGATGGACGCGGTGCGGCGCGTCACGACCCTGCGCGTGCGCCACCTCGAGGACATCGGTCAGCACTACGCGCGCACCCTCGACCTCTGGCGGCGTCGCATCGAGCACCGCGCCGAGGAGCTCCTCGAGGCCGGTCACGACGCCGCCTTCCTGCGCCTCTGGCGCTTCTACCTCGCCTACTGCGAGGGGGGCTTCCGGGAACGCTCCATCGGTGACGTGCAGCTGCTTCTCGAGAAACCGGAGTGCCGCCTGCCCTCGCCGGTGACCGGGGTCGCGCCGGGCTGGCAGCCGTGATCGACGGCGCCGATCTCTGCGAGCGGGGCTGGATCCCCGACGGGCTCGCGCGCTTCGGCATGCGCCGTCTGATCCGCCAGCGGCTCCGGCAGGTGACCGGGGCGGATGCCTCCGCACGGCAGGCGGCCTTCTTCGACTCGCTCCGGAGCGGGCCCATCGCCTTCGCCACGGACGCCGCCAACGCACAGCACTACGAGGTGCCGCCGGCCTTCTTCGAGACCGTGCTCGGCCCGCGCCTGAAGTACAGCTGCGCCTGGTACGAGAACGACACGGACGATCTCGCCACGGCAGAGGAAGCCATGCTCGCCCTCACCTGCCGGCGTGCCGGCGTCGCCGACGGCATGGCGCTCCTCGACCTGGGCTGCGGCTGGGGTTCGCTCTCGCTCTGGCTCGCCGAGCAGTACCCGAACGCCCGGATCACGGCGCTCTCGAACTCCGCCGGCCAGCGCCGGCACATCGAGGGCCGGGCCGCGGCGGCCGGGCTCTCGAATCTCGAGGTGCACACCGGGAACGTCGCCGAGTGGGACACGGAGCGGCGCTTCGACCGCGTCCTCTCCGTGGAGATGTTCGAGCACATGAGCAACTACGCGGCGCTGCTGGCCAAGGTGTGCGGCTGGCTCGCGCCCGAGGGGCGCCTGTTCACCCACGTCTTCTGCAACCGGGAGACGGGGTACCGCTACGAGCCCGGGGACGGCTGGATGGAGCGCTACTTCTTCACGGGCGGGATCATGCCGCGGGAGGACCAGTTCGAGCAGTTCCCCGGGCAGGTGACCGTGGAGCAGCGCTGGTGGGTCGACGGGACCCACTACGAGCGCACCTGCAACGACTGGCTCGCGCGGCTCGACGCCCAGCGGGACCGGGTCGCGCAGCTGTGCCTCGAGACCTACGGCCCCGAGGAGGCCACCCGCTGGGTGCAGCGCTGGCGCATGTTCTTCATGGCCTGCGCGGAGCTCTTCGGCCTCGACGGTGGACGCCGCTACGGCGTCGTCCACACGCTCATGCGGCCTGCGGACGCGCCGCCGGTCTGACTCACTCGTTGTCGGTGCGCGCCGCCCGGCCCAGGTAGCCGCCGTGGTGGCGCAGGCCGTAGTCGTGCTTGGAGACGCCCTTCACTTCCATGAGCGTGAGCGCGAGCGCGTCGGAGATCGCCAGCATCACGGCGATGCTCGCGCTCGGCGTGAGACCGATGGGGCAGGGTTCCTGGATCACGCCCATGTCGAGGACGATGTCCGAGAGTTCGCGCAGCGGCGAGTCCGGATGCGAGGTCACGCCGATGATCGTCTCGAGACCGAGGTGCCGGGCCAGTTCCAGCATCTCGAGCACCTCCCGGCTCTTGCCGGAGGTCGAGAAGGCGACGATGCAGTCCCGCGGGCCGACGATGCCGAGGTCCCCGTGCGCCGCTTCCGCCGGATGGACGAAGTGCGCCGGCGTCGCCGTGGAGCAGAGCGTCGCCGCGAACTTGCTCGCCATGTAGCCGGCCTTGCCGATGCCCGTGGTCAGGATCTTCCCGGGGCAGGCCTGCATCGCCTCCACGGCCCGCTGGTA
>JAZBPF010000382.1:0-2571 GCA_036351515.1 Pseudomonadales bacterium
GCTTCGATCAGCCCATCGTCACCGAGATCCTGCCGGCCGAGGCGTTCTACAAGGCCGAGGACTACCACCAGGACTACTACCGCAAGAACCCGCTCCGCTACCGGTTCTACAAGACCGCCTGCGGCCGCACGGGGCGTCTCGAGGAGCTGTGGGGCGAGCGCGCCGGCAAGCCCTGAGACGTCAGCCCTCCGGCGCGGCGTCGGGTTCGAGCGCCGCGAGCGGCAGCGTGAGCTCGCGGACCACTTCGCCCTCCCGGTCCCGCACGTGGAGCGCGAGCTGGCCGCGCTCCCAGTCGACGACGAGTTCCCCGAAGTTCTCGCCGAGGAAGGTGGCACCGAGCCGATGGGGCCCTGCCTCCTCGGTCGCGTTCCGGATCGGCAGGTTCAGGGAGCTGCTCGTGACCTCGAGGAGCGGGTAGGGCAGGTCCTCTGCGTAGCGGTAGACGCCGGCCCGGTGCCGATCGCCCGAGAGCACCACGACGCCGCCCGGGCGCACGCGCCGGAGCAGTGCGTAGAGCTTCTCCCGCTCCTTCGGGAACAGGCGCCAGGCCTCCCAGCCGTGGCCGTCGGCGATGACCTGGATCGAGGAGACGAGCAGCCGCAGCTCCGCGGGCTCTTCGAGCGATTCCTCGAGCCAGGTCCACTGCTCGTCGCCGAGGACCGTCGCCTCGGGATCGTCGTTCGGCAGGTAGCGCTCCCGCCCCGGTTCCCCTCGCGCGTCCGTCGGGACGAGCCGCGAACGGAAGCTGCGCGTGTCGAGGAAGATCAGCTGCACGCGACGTCCTTCGGGGCCGACGATCCGGGCCCGGTAGAGGCCGGGGCGGGCCCGTTCCTCTGCATCCGCGGGCGTGTGCCAGAAGGCGTGGAACAGCTCCTCCGCCCGGTCCTTCGCCGGGAAGTCCGCGCCCGCGTCGTTCTGCCCGTAGTCGTGGTCGTCCCAGATGGCGAGCACCGGTGTCGAGGCCCGGAGGGCGTTCAGGCCCGGGGAGCGCGCCTGCAGGGCGTAGGCCTCGGCGAGGGCGTCGAGCTCCGGCGGCTCGGCGTCGCCGTAGACGTTGTCGCCGATCATCAGGAACAGATCCCAGGGCCGCGCGTTCACGGCGTCGAGGATGGGCTGCGGCCGCGCCTGGTGCAGGCAGGAGGCGAAGCCGATGCGCGTGAGCAGCGCATCGGCCGGGAGGGCCGGGGAGACCGGCGCCGCGCCCACGGCGGCGGGTACCTCCGCGCGGAGGGCCGGGGCGAGGAGCAGGAGCGCGAGCAGCGCCAGGCGCGGGGCAGGGGCCATGGGGGACTCCGGAGATCGTGGGCTCGGCGGACGAGCCTACGACATCCCCATGCCGCGCGGATGACGCCCCGCTGCGGCCCCGTCAGTCCGCCTTCGGCCCCACGGCGCCGGCGGCGCGCAGGGCCTCGAGGTCCTCGGCCGTGAAGCCCGCGTGGCGCAGCACCTCGTCCGTGTGCTGGCCGATCGCGGGCGACGGACCTCGCGGTCCCACGTCGGCGCCGCGGATGCGCAGCGGTGCGGCGACCGTGCGGTAGCGCCCGAGCTCGGGATGCTCCACCTCCGGGAACAGGCCGATGGCCTCCGCCTGCGGGTCGCTCGCCACCTCGTCGAGGGTGAGCACCGGCCCCCAGATCAGTCCGGCCTCGTCGAAGACGCGGCCCCACTCGTCGCGGGACTTCGCCGCCAGCGCGGCGTCGATGCCGTCGACGATCTCCTGCATGTGCTGGAACCGGCCCTTCAGGTCCTGGAAGCGCGGATCCTCGAGCCAGGCCTCGCGGCCGATGGCGCGGCAGAACTTCGGCCAGGCCGAGGGCGCCGGCATGTTGATCACGATCCACTTGCCGTCGCCGCAGGGGTAGCGGTTCGAGGTCGCGCTGATCTGCTCGTGGCGCGTGCGCCGGCGCACCGGGGCGCGGTCCACGGCGGTGACGGCGAAGTCCGTGGCCTGGGTCCAGACCGCGGTCTCGAAGAGCGAGGTCTCCACCACCTGGCCCTCGCCGGTGCGCTCGGCGAGGCGCAGGGCCGCGAGGATCGCCGACAGCAGGGCCAGGCCCGTGGTGTGGTCGCCCTGGGCGGGCCGGGCCATGGGTACGAAGCCGTCGGGGCCCTCGCGCATGGCGTCGTAGAGGCCCGAGCGGCCGAAGAACGCGGTCACGTCGTAGCCCGGACGCCAGGCTTCCGGCCCCTCCGTGCCGTAGCCCGTGAGCGTCGCGTGCACGAGCCGCGGGGCGTAGCGGTGGAGCGTCGTCGCGTCGAGGCCGTACTTGTGCTGCCGGCCCGGGAGCAGATTGCACAGGAAGATGTCGGCCCCGGAGACGAGGCGCCGCACCACCTCCTGACCCTCGGGCCGCGTGAGGTCCACGGCCACGGAGCGCTTGCCGCGGTTGTCCACGTCGAAGCCGTAGTCGTAGGCCTTCGCCGGTCCGTCCTCGAGCTTCGGCGGGCGGCCCATGCCGCGCATGGGATCGCCCCCGAGGGGCTCGATCTTGATCACCGTGGCGCCGAGGTCGGCGAGGATCGCGCCGGCGCTCGGCGCGGCCATCCAGTTGTCGATCTCGACGACGGTGA
>JAZBPF010000383.1:0-5712 GCA_036351515.1 Pseudomonadales bacterium
GCGACGAAGGAGGAGATCGCCACGGCGACGGCGAGCACGAAGCCGAACTCCCGGAACAGGCGTCCGGCGGTGCCCGGCAGGAAGGCGATGGGCACGAACACGGCCACGAGCACCGCCGTCGTCGCCACCACGGCGAAGAACACCTGACGCGTGCCGAGCACCGCCGCGGCGCTGGCGCCGAGGCCCTGGCGCCGCCGGCGCTGCACGTTCTCGAGGACGACGATGGCGTCGTCGACGATCAGGCCCGTGGCCAGCACCAGCGCGAGCAGCGTGAGGATGTTGATGGAGAAGCCGAGGAGCCAGACCCCTGCGACGGTACCGAGGAGCGCCACGGGGATCGCGACCGCGGGCACGAGCGTCAGGCGCATGGACCCGGAGAAGATCCGGATCGTCGCCACCACCACCAGCACCGCGAGGCCGAGGCTCAGGAGCACCTCCCGGACCGCCCCCTTGATGAAGGTGGAGTTGTCCGAGATCTTCACGAGCTCGAGATCGTCGAAGCGCGCGTTCAGGCGCTCGATGGCGCGGTCCACGCCCTCGGCGATCTCGATCGTGTTGGAGCCCGCCTGGCGCACCACGCCGAGTCCGATCACGCGCTGGCCGTCCAGGCGCACGAAGGAGGTGGCGTCCTCGGGAGCGAAGGTCGCGTCGGCCACGTCGCCGATGCGGATCGTCCCCTGGAGGATCGTGGCCTCGATCTCCGCCTCCGTGATCACGGAGGCGTCGGCGCGCACGAGGAGCTGCTGGTCCCCGGCCCGGAAGCTGCCCGCGGGGACGTCCAGGGGCGCCTCGCGCAGCACGTTCGCCACGTCGGTGACCGTCAGGCCGTAGCTCGTGAGCCGGAGCGGGTCGAGGATCACCCGGAGCACGCGCTGGCGGTTGCCGAAGAGCGGGACGTCGGCGACGCCCGGGAGCGAGACGAACTCCGGGACGATGTCCTGCTCGACGATGCGCGTGAGCGCTTCCTCGCTGTAGCGAGTGGATAGCACCGCGACGCGGACGATCTCCTCCGCGTCCTCGTCGGCCTTGAAGACCGCGAGCTGCTCCACGTCCTCGGGCAGCTGGCGCTGGATCCGGCTCACGGCCTCGCGGACGTCGGCGGCGGCGCGGTCCACGTCGGCGCCGGGGCGGAACTCGATGCGGATGCGGGAGTTGTTCTCCTCGCTCGAGGAGCTGATCTCGCGCACGCCGGAGACGCGCGCGACGGCGCCCTCGACGATGCTCGTGACCTCCGCGTCCATGGTCTCCGGCGACGCGCCCGGAAGCTGGGCGCGCACGCTGACGATGGGGCGGTCCACGTCGGGCAGCTCGCGGACCTCCACGGCGAGGATCGCTGCGAGGCCGGCGATGGCCACGAGCAGGTTCAGGACGGTGACGAGCCAGGGGCGCCGGACCCCGAGGGCCGGCAGGTCGTCGCGGGAGGTGTCGAAGCCCGGATCGCTCACGGCCGGATGCTCAGCCGTCCGCCGCCGTGGACAGCACGTCCCGGGCGTCGCGGGCGAGGGCGGTGGCGTCGAGGGCGCGCACGGCGAGGCCCTCGCGCATGGACTGGACCCCCTCGCCGACCACCAGGTCCCCGGCCGAGAGCTCCGCGTCCACGAGCACGCTGCCGCTCAGGCGCTGGACGATGGCGGCCGGCACGCGGCGGGCGATGCCCTCCTCGGCGACCCAGACGTAGGCACCCTCGCCGCCCCACTGCACCGCCACCTCCGGGACCCGCGGGAAGGCTGCGCCCTCGAGGTCGAGGCGGATGCGGAAACTCATGCCCGGGCGCAGGCGGTCCTCGGGGTTCGGGACCCGCGCCCGCGCGGCGAAGGCGCGGGTCGCGGGGTCGATGCGAGAGCCGAGGTCGACGACCTCGCCCGTGGCCCGCAGCCGGTCGGCGGTCCAGGTCTCGATCTCGATGGGATCGCCGGGCGTGAGGCGGCCGACGAAGGCCTCCGGTACGTCGAAGGTCACGAGGAGCGCGCTGCGGTCGTCGAGGGTCGTGATCTCCGTGGCCGGGTCGATGCGGTCGCCGGGATCGACGTCGGTGATGCCGACGTAGCCGTCGAAGGGTGCGATCACGTAGCGGCGCTCGAGCGCCACGCGCGCCCGGTCCCGCTCGATGCGGGCGGTCTCGAGGGCGAGGCGGGTGGCGTCCACGGTGGTCTCCGGGACCGTGCGCTCGCCGCTGCGGTTCGCCGCGACGTAGCGGTCGAGGAGGCGCTGCGCATCCTCCAAGCGGACCTCGGCGAGCTCGAGCGCCAGGCGCTGATCGTCGGAGTCGAGCTCGAGGAGCACGGCGCCCCCTTCGACCCGGTCGCCGGGCGCGAAGCGAACGGCCTCGACCTCGCCGGCCGCTTCGGGGAACAGGGACACGGAGCGCAGGGCGCGGGACGTGCCCACGGCCTCGATGCGCGTGCGCTGGGCCTCCAGCACCACGGGCTCGACCACCACGGGCACGGCGCCGCGGGGCCCGGGGCCCTGCGCCGCGCGCTCGGACACCGCGGTGTCGTCGCAGGCGACGAGGGCGCACAGCGCCACGGCCGACGCGAGCCGGGCCAGGGACCGGGGGATGCTCCTGCGGGCGGGCTCCATGACCGTCCGGACTCCTCGAGGATGGACGCAGGTCGGCCGGGCACGAGGGCCGGCCGACACGAGGGCGCGATTCTGCGGGGTTGTCCCGGACATGTCCAGGACGATCCCCGGCCGCACGGCGCGCCAGCATGACCGCCAGTCTGCGCTCCGTTCCGCCCCGGATCGACGGCGGACCTGCGGAGAAATCGTGAAGCCGCGCGGGCCCACGGCTCCGGGACGCGGCGTATCATCGGCCCCGCCGGGGCCTCCCCGGCCCCCCACGAACGACACGGGAGCCTGCGATGTACGACGTCCCCGCCTCGCCCGAGCTCGACGAAGCGCTGGTCGATCCGGTCACCTGGGCCGACGAGGAGCGCATCCACGCCTATCTCGCCTGGCTGCGGGCGAACGATCCGGTGCGGCGTCTCGCCCCCGAGGGCTACGAGCCCTTCTACGCGATCACCAAGCACGCGGACGTCATGGCCGTGGAGAAGGACAAGCAGGGCTTCGTCAACGACCCGCGGCCGACGCTCGCGCCGATCCTGGTCACGGAGGCGATCCAGCAGCTCACGGGGCGGCGGCACCTGGTCCGGTCCCTGGTGCAGATGGACGATCCGGACCACATGAAGTACCGGATGCTCACCCAGGCCTGGTTCACGCGGCAGCGTCTGGAGCAGATGCGCGGCACCGTCGAGGCGCTCGCGAAGGAGTACGTGGACCGCCTCGCGGACCTCGGCGGCGAATGCGACTTCGTGAAGGACGTCGCCATCTGGTACCCGCTGCGCGTGATCATGTCCGTCCTCGGCGTGCCCGAGGAGGACGAGCCGTACATGCTCAAGCTCACGCAGGAGCTGTTCGGCTCGACGGATCCGGACGTGCAGCGCTCCTTCGACATCATGGCCATCGGCGACGTGGTGCGGGACTTCGAGGCCTACTTCCTGGGCATCAGCGAGGACCGGCGCCGGAACCCGCGCGACGACGTCGCCTCGGTGATCGCCAACGCCACCATCGACGGCGCACCCATCGGCGACCTCGAGGCGGCGGGCTACTACATCATCGTCGCCACCGCCGGCCACGACACGACCAGCTCGTCCACCTCCGGCGGCCTGCTCGCGCTCCTCGAGAACCCCGACGAGTTCGCGAAGCTGCGCGCCGATCCGGAGAAGCACGTCGCCGGGGCCGTGGAGGAGATGATCCGCTGGGTCTCGCCGGTGCGGCACTTCATGCGCACGGCCACCCGCGACCACGAACTGCGGGGCACGACGATCCGCGAGGGCGAGTCCGTGATCCTCTGGTACCCGTCGGCGAACCGCGACGAGGAGGTCTTCGACGCGCCCTTCGAGTTCCGCATCGAGCGGCCGGCGGCCCGCAACCTCGCCTTCGGCTACGGCGCCCACGTGTGCCTCGGCCAGCATCTCGCACGGCTCGAGATCCAGGCCCTCTACCGGGAGCTCCTCGCCCGCGTGGAGCACGTCGAACTCGCCGGGGAGCCGAAGTTCGCCCAGGCCGCCTTCGTCGGCGGCCTGAAGAGCCTGCCGATCCGCTACCGCATGAAGTGAGGCGCGACGCCCCGCCCGCCGCGCGCGGGCGAGGGCGCTCGTTTGCGGCGGGCGACGCTCCCTGTGCAGACTGGGGGCGTCGCCGCCGAGACGCGGCGTCGTACCGGAGCCGCAGGCGCACTCCGGGCCGGCGTCGCGCGCCGTCATGTCCCTGCTGCCGCTGTCACTCGTGCTCCTCGGTGCGGGCGCGGGCCTCGCGCCGCAGCTCGCACCGCTCCTGCGGGCGCGCCTGCCGCTGCTGCTGGCCGCGATTCCGGCGGCGCTCGCCGTGGCCTTCGCCCAGGCGGCGGACGGCGGCTGGAGCATCGCCTGGGCGCCGTCCCTGGGCGTCGAGCTTCACCTGCGCCTCGACGGGCTCTCCCGGCTCTTCGCGGTCCTGATCTGCGCCATCGGCGCCCTCGTGCTCGTCTACAGCGGGGCCTACCTGCGTGGCCATCCGCGGCTCGGGGGGTTCTGCACGCTCCTGCTCGCGTTCCTCGCGGCGATGCTCGGGCTCGTGCTCGCGGACGACGTGGTGGGGCTGTTCGTGTTCTGGGAGGCGACCTCGCTCACCTCCTTCCTGCTCGTCGGCTTCGAGCACGAGCGGCGTGCCGCGCGGCGCGGGGCCCTGCAGGCGCTGGTGGTGACCGCCGGCGGGGGCCTCGCGCTCCTCGCCGGCCTGCTCCTCGCGGGGCAGGAGGTCGCGGGGCAGGAGGTCGGGACCTGGCGCTTGTCGGAGCTGGCGTCCGCGGGGGAGCTCCTGCGGGGCTCGCCGGTCTACGGGGGCGTGCTCGCGCTCGTGCTCGCCGGGGCCTTCACGAAGTCCGCCCAGGTCCCGGTGCACTTCTGGCTCCCGAACGCCATGGCGGCGCCGACGCCGGTGAGTGCGCTGCTGCATTCCTCGACCATGGTGAAGGCGGGGGTCTACCTGCTCGCGCGGCTGCATCCGGGCCTCGGCGGGACCCCGGCCTGGACCGTGACGCTCACGGCCTTCGGCGCGGTGACCCTCGTCGTGGGCGCCGCGCTCGCCCTGCGCGACCGGGACAGCAAGGGCATGCTCGCCTGCACGACCGTGGCGAGCCTCGGGCTGCTGGTGCTGCTCCTCGGCGTCGGAACGGCGACCGCGGTGAAGGCGGCGCTGCTCTATCTCGTGGCCCACGCCGCCTTCAAGGGCGGCCTCTTCCTCGTCGCCGGGGGCATCGATCACTGCGGTGGCGGCCGCGACGTCACCCGCGTCGCCGGCCTCCGGCGCGTCGCGCCCGGGCTCGCGCTCGCCGGCGGACTCGCGGCGCTGTCCATGGCGGGCCTGCCGCCGGCCACGGGATTCCTCGCCAAGGAGGTCCTCTACGAGGCGCTCACGGCGCCGGACGCGGCCTTGCCCTGGCTGCTGGCGGTGGTGCTCGGCAACGCCCTGATGGTGGCGGCGGCCGTGCAGGTGGGCGTGCTGCCGTTCCTCGGCGCGCCGACCGGGCCGGAAGCGCTGCGCGCGGAGCGGACCGTCGGCGGTGCTGCCCTCTGGGCCCCGGCGCTGGTCCTCGCCGTCGCCGGCGCCGTCGCGCCGCTCTTCCCCGCGCTCCTCGCCGCGCCGCTCGCGGCGGCGGCGACCGCCGTGCGC
>JAZBPF010000384.1:0-3047 GCA_036351515.1 Pseudomonadales bacterium
CCTTCTGGCCACCCCCGTGGCCCACGCCGACGGCGTCGCCGTCGGGGCCCAGGCCGGGACCCTCGGCCTCGGCGCCTCGATCACCGTCGGCCTCACGGACCAGCTCAACGTCCGCGGCCTCTTCAACACCCTCAGCTACGAGTTCGACGACGAGGCGAGCGACATCGAGTACGAGTTCGACCTCGACCTCGGCAGCGTCGGCGCGATGATCGACTGGCATCCGGGCGGCTCCGGCTTCCGGATCTCCGCCGGCGCCTTCCGCAACGACAACGAGGTCACGGGCGTCGGCCGTCCCGTGGTCGGCACCTTCGTGGAGATCGGCGACACCCTGTTTCCGGCGGAGGCCGTGGACCGGGCGGAAGCGGATCTCTCCTTCGACGACTTCGTGCCCTACCTGGGCATCGGCTGGGGCAACGCCGTGGGACCCGACAAGCGCCTCGGCGTGAACCTCGACGTGGGCGTGCTCTTCCAGGGCGCACCCCAGGCGGACTTCCGGGCCTTCGCGGCGAGCGACGCACCCGCCGGAGTGCAGGAGCTCCTGGACGACGAGGTGGCTCGGGAGGAAGCCGAGATCCAGGACGATCTCGACCAGTTCGAGTTCTATCCCGTGGTCTCCCTCGGGCTCAGCTGGAAGTTCTGAGCCGGCGCGCCTACCACCGCACCTCGAACACCCCGACCCGCTCCGCCTTCCCCTTCGCGGCGATGGTGGAGCGGGCGGCCAGGTTCCAGCCTTCGCCGAGGGCCGCTGCGGTCGCCTCCCCGATCAGCACGGCACCGGGCGGCGCCGCGCTGCAGATGCGCTCCGCGGTGTTCACCACATCGCCGATCACCGTGTAGTCGAGGGCCATGGGGCTGCCGAGGAAGCCCGCGATCACCGTGCCGGTGTTGATGCCGACGCCGATCTCGACGGGCTCGCGCAGCCGGGGCGTCTCGCCGCCGACGAGGGCGCGCAGCCGCTGCTGCATGCGCACCGCGGCGCGGACCGCGCGCTCCGCATGGTCCGGCTGGTCCGCGGGAGCGCCGAAGACCGCCATCACGCAGTCGCCGATGAACTTGTCGAGCGTCCCCTCGTGGGCGAAGACGATGTCCACCATCTCCTCGAAGTAGGTGTTCAGCAGGGCCACCAGGTCCGTCGCGTCCGCCCGCTCGGACAGGCGCGTGAAGCCGCGGATGTCGGCGAAGAGCACGGACACCTCCCGCTCCTGCCCCTGCCGGTCCACGGCGAGCTCGCCCGAGGCGATGCGCGCGGCCAGGCCCGGGGAGACCAGGCGCTCGAAGCGGGCCCGGGTCGCCTCCTGCCGGCGCACGTCCTCGGCGAGCTCGAGGTTGTGCAGGGAGACGGCGATCTGCCGCGCGGCGGTCTCGAACACCTCGAGATCGTCGTCGGCGAAGGCGACGATCGCCCGGGTGCTGTCGAGGACGAGCACGCCGAGGACCTGCCCCGCGTGGATCAGCGGCGCGGCCATGGTCGACCGGACTCCGGCAGCGACGATCGAGCGCGCGCCGGAGAAGCGCGCGTCCGTGGCCACGTCGCGGCTGAGCACGGCGCAGCGCTGCTCGAGGACCTCCCGCAGCAGCGTGTCCGAGACGGACACCTCCGGACCCCGGTCGGCGCCGCGGGCCGCGGCCCGGCGCAGCTGGCCCTGCTCGTCGCGGAGCAGGGCGACGCCGCGGTCCGCACCGAAGAGCTCGAGGAGCGTGTCCAGGGCGAGCCCCAGGAGCCGGTCGCTGCGCGTCTCGCCGGCGAGGCGCTGCATGAGCTCCCAGGCGGCGCGCAGGCGCTCGTAGTCCCGGCGCAGCACGGCGACGTCGTCGAGCTCGACGTGGGGGGCGAAACGGGGCTCGGCCGGCACCGGGATGCGCCGCTGGACCACGGGCTCCGGTCCGCCGGCGGGGTCGGATTCCGCCGGACGGGCCGGCGAGGCCAGGTGGAACTCGAAGGTCTGCTCCGGTGCGATGCCGCCGATGCCGATGAGGTCGCCGTCCTGCAGGGCGCGCAGATGGTCCACCCGTTCCCCGTTGACCCAGGTGCCGTTGCGGCTGCCCGGATCGTGGAGCCCCCAGCTGCCGTCGCCGAGCTGCTGGACCACGCAGTGCAGGCGGCTCACGGACGGATCGGCGAGGCGCAGGTCCGCGTCGTCCGCGCGCCCGAGCACGAGGCGCTGGCCGAAGCGGTGGGGGCCGTCGGGGCCGCCCGCGCGGGGCTTGCGGGGCACGAGCCAGGGCATGGGCGGGAGCGGTTCCGGGAAACGGTCCCCCGGAGTGTAGTCGGCGCCGCGACGACGGCCGGTCAGGAGCGCGCCGGCGGCTCCGGCAGGGGGATCGGCGTCGCCCGCTGCGACTCCAGCACCTCGGCGTCCGCCGGAAGCGTCGGCAGGTCCACCTCCGGACCGAGGCTCACGAGCAGGATCCGACCGTCGGGGCGGCGCGGTCCCAGGAAGGCGCCGCGGCTCCCGTCCGCGGTCTGCCCCGGGGCGAGCACGGCCCGGCGGAAGGTCCAGGGCGCGTCGCCGCGTTCCTGCGGCGGTGCCCCGAGCGGGTGCAGCGGCGTGCCCCGGACCGCCACGATCCGCGTGCTCGCCTTCAGGAGCTCGATGGCCGCGCCGGCGAGGGCGTCGTCCGGCCAGGCCGTGAGCAGCGTCGGCGCCTCGCCGGTCTCCGGACGGAACAGGCCGTGGAGCACGCCGCCCGCGGCCCGGATCGCCGGCGCGCCGGTCTCCGCGAGCCAGGCGGCGAGGGCCGGCAGGTCGACGCCGGGGGCCGGATCGAGTTCCGCGTGGAGCCAGACGCGCATGGGGGCTTCCGTTTCGGGGACCGGCGGGAGGCTACCGGCTCCGGGGCGGGACGCAAGCGCCGCGGGGTGGTCCCGGCGGGCAGGCGGAGCCCGGGTCCGTATAATCGCCGCCGTTCCCGACCCCGGCCGGAGTCCTCGCCATGACCGTCATCCGTCAGGACGATCTGATCGACAGCGTCGCCGACGCCCTGCAGTTCATCTCCTACTACCACCCGCTGGACTTCATCCGGGCCGTGCACGAGGCCTGGGAGCG
>JAZBPF010000385.1:0-15359 GCA_036351515.1 Pseudomonadales bacterium
CTCGATGCGGTCGAGGAGGCGGCGGACCTCGGGGGAGGCGAGGGCGTCGTCCTCGGCGGCGCGCGGCAGCGGTGCGGCCAGCACGAGCACGAGGCAGAGCAGCGTGCGCAGCGGAGCGCTCATTCGCCGGAGCCCGTCATGCCGTACTTGCGCAGGTAGCCGCGGAGCTGGTGGTAGGTGAGCCCCAGGGCTTCGGCGGTCTTCTTCTGGTTGAACTGGTTCGCCTCGAGCGCGCGTTCGAGGAGCTCCGTCTCGAAGCGCCGCACCTCCTCGCGGAAGTCCGTGGGCAGCGTGGGACCGCGCCGGGCCCGGCCGTCCTCGTCCTTCGCCGCCGGGCGCACGGGGGGACGCCAGGGCGAGGCGAAGGGGTCGAAGACGATCTCGTCGAGGGGCGTCTCGGGATCGGGATGGCGGTAGACGGAGCGCTCCACCACGTTCTTCAGCTCGCGCACGTTGCCCGGCCAGGGGTGCCCGAGCAGCGCCTCGAGGGCCCGGGGCGAGAAGCCCGCGAACACCTCGCGCCCGAGCTCCGTGGTCATGCGCACGGCGAAGGCCTCGGCGAGGAGCGGAATGTCCTCGGGGCGAGCGCGCAGCGGCGGCAGCGTCACCACGTCGAAGGCGAGGCGGTCGAGGAGGTCTTCGCGGAAGCGACCCTCGGCGGCGAGCGTGGGCAGGTCCTCGTTGGTGGCGGCCACGAGGCGGATGTCGGTGTTCAGGGTGCGCGTCCCGCCCAGGCGCTCGAACTCCCCGTACTCGATCACGCGCAGGATCTTTTCCTGCACCAGGGAGGAGGTGGTCGCGAGCTCGTCGAGGAAGAGGGTGCCGCCGTCGGCGCGCTCGAAGCGGCCCCGGTGCTGCTTCGTGGCCCCCGTGAAGGCGCCGGCCTCGTGGCCGAAGAGCTCGGACTCGAGGAGCGTGTCGCTGATCGCCGCGCAGTTGAGCTTGGCGAAGACGCCCTCCCAGCGGGAGGAGAGGTAGTGCAGGCGCTCGGCGACGAGTTCCTTGCCGGTCCCGCGCTCGCCGACCACGAGCACGGGCTTGTCCAGCGGCGCGATCTCCGAGACCGCGTCCATCACCCGCAGGAAGGCGGGCGACTCCCCGAGCAGGCGCGTGTGCGGGCGGGGCGCGTTCGCACGGGAGGACAGGCGGGAGAGGAGGGCGGCGGTGGCCTCGGCCTCGTCGTCCCCGGAGTTGGTCGTTTTCGCCAAAGTGTGGCGCTCCCCGCCAACGACGCCGCGTGGGTCGATTCTAGGGGAAACCGACGTCGTGCGGAAATGCTTTGAGATTCAGTTAGCTGCGTCGCGCGCCGGTACTGGCACGGTTCCTGATAGGTCCTGGCCGTCAGGACGCTGCGTCCTGCGCAGGGTCGGACCGGGTGCCTCCGGTGCCGACGCCACGGACCGGCGTCCCCCGCGGTGACAGGCACCGCCCACGGACGCACGACGATCGGGAGTGGGACCGATGAGCATCTTTTCGAGACTGTCCGACATCATCAATTCGAACCTCACGGCCCTGCTCGACAAGGCCGAGGACCCGGAGAAGATGGTCCGTCTCATCATCCAGGAGATGGAGGAGACCCTGGTCGAGGTGCGCACCACCTCCGCCCGGGCCATCGCCGACCGCAAGGAACTCGAGCGCCGCCGCGAGTGGCTCGCGCGCGAGGCCGGCGAGTGGGAGCGCAAGGCCGAGGTGGCCCTGCGCAAGGGCCGGGAGGACCTCGCCCGGGCCGCCCTGAAGGAGCGCACCCGCCTGCAGGAGGACGCGCTCGCCGCCGAGCGGGAGATCGCCACCCTCGACGCCAGCGTCGAGAAGCTCTCCGACGACATCGGCAAGCTCCAGGCGAAACTCAAGGACGCCCGGGCGCGGCAGAAGTCCCTGGTGGTCCGGCACCGCACGGCGACCTCGCAGCTCGGTGTGCGCAAGCAGCTCACGAGCGCTAGCATCGACGATGCGATGCACCGCTTCGAGCACTACGAGCGGCGCATGGACGACCTCGAGGGGCAGGTCGAGGCCTACGACCTCGGCTCGCGCACCCTCGCCGACGAGATCGAGGAGCTCGAGGCGGACGAGCGCATCGACGCCGAGCTCCAGGCCCTGAAGGCGCGGGTCGCCGGCGGCGGCGCGCGGAACGACGCGCCGTCGGGCGGGACCCAGACCGGCGGCCAAGACGCCTGACGCGGACCGGGGAAGACCGAGATGGAAGATTTCGCGGCAGTGTTCATCGTGCCGTCGGTGCTGTTCCTGGTCTTCGTCGCCCCCGTCTGGCTCGTGCTCCACTACCGGAGCAAGCGCCAGCAGGGCGCGGAGCTCAACGACGCGGAGCGCCGGGAGCTCGAGGAGCTCGGCAGCACCGCCGAGCGCATGGCCGAGCGCATCGCCACGCTGGAGTCGATCCTCGACGTCGAGGCGCCCGGCTGGCGGGACCGGCCGAGCCGCTCGTGAGCGGGCCGACGGCGCGACAGGGGCCGGAGCCGGGCGCTCCGTCCGGACGGCCCGCCACGGAGAAGGGGGAGAGCGAGGTGAATGCGCGGGTCGAAGGTCGGACCGGGGAGCAGGATCCCCGGGAGCTGCGGGACGCGGCGGAGCGTCTGGAGCGCGCCGTGCAGGATCTCGCGCGTTCCGCGAGCACGTCCCTGAACCAGCAGGCCACGCGCCTGATCGGCGATCTCGAGCGCTCGGCGCGTCGCCTCGGCGCCCAGCTCGACGGTGACGCCGCCGGACCGGAGCGGCGGGAGTCCTCCGCCTCGGCCCGCACGGAGGCGCCGCGGCCCCTCGCCCCGTCGCCCCGCGCCTCGCGGGCGAACGGCTGGCTGCGGGACCTCTACCGGGATCCGGAGCACCGCATGATCGCCGGCGTGTGCGCCGGCATCGCCCGGGCCTACGGGGTGGAGCGCTGGGTCGTCCGGCTCGTGGCGGTCACGCTCCTGCTGTTCATGCCCCAGATCGCCTTCTTCGGCTATCTCGCCGGCATCTTCCTCCTCGCGAAGCGTCCGGCCCTCGCGCCGGCGCCGGCCTGGGACGGCCGCGGCTCGGACGCGCCGGAGTTCGGCGGCCGGCTCGCGCCGCGGCCGGCCCTGCGCACGCTGCGCCTGCGCTTCCGGGACCTGGAGGTGCGCCTGCGGCGGCTGGAGGGCTACGTCACCTCCCGGGAGTTCGACCTCGACCGCGAGTTCGTGCGCCTCGAGCGCGACTGAGGAGTCCTGCCCATGGAAGGCCCCTTCGTCATCGCCATCGTCGCCATCGTGTTCGTCTTCGGCACGGGGATCCTCAAGCGCGTGCTCGACCATCGCGAGCGCATGGCCGAGGCCCGGAGCGGCGAGGGGGTGAGCGAGGAGCTGGCCCGCCTGAAGGAGCGCGTGGCCGTGCTCGAGCGCATCGTCACGGACAACCGCTACGAGCTCGACCGCGCCTTCCGCGAACTCGACGACGCCCCGCCGTCGATCCGCGACCGCACGAACTGAGCGGACGCTCAGCCCCCGAGGGCGGCCCGCACGCGATCCGGGTAGTCCGTGAACACGCCGCGCACGCCGGCGTCGCGCAGCGCGAGCGCCTGCTTCGGATCGTTCACCGTGTAGACCAGCACCGGGAGCCCTGCGTCCGCGAGGGTCCCCAGGAGTTCGGGGCGCACCGTGCGCAGGGCCAGGTGGGCGGTCACGGCGTCCACGGCGCGGCAGGCGCGCACGGGATCGCCGCGCAGGCGCCCGAAGAGGGCGCCCCGGGGGTACTCGGGCGCCGCGGCGCGGGCCGCCGCCAACTCGTCGTGGTCGAAGGCGGAGAGGAGCACGCCCTCCGGCGCCTCGCCCCGGCGCCGGAGGAGGTCCACCACCGCGGCGCCCGTGCCGGGCCCCTTCAGCTCGATGTTCAGCGGCACGCGGCCGGCCACGAGGTCGAGCACCTCCTCGAGGAGCGGGATCCGCTCGCCGTCCCCCGCGTCCAGGGACCGCAGGGCCTCGAGCCGCGTGGCGGCCACGGAGCCCCGGCCGGAGGTGGTGCGGGCCAGGTCGTCGTCGTGGATCACGACCAGGGCGTCCTCGGCGCAGTGCACGTCGAACTCGAGGGCGTCCGCACCCTGCTCGAGGGCGAGGGCGAAGGCCTTGAGCGTGTTCTCCGGGGCGTGGCCGCTCGCGCCGCGGTGGCCGATGCAGAGGAAGCGGTCCTCGAGGAAGGGGGACATGGGGCGCGATTCTCCGGCTCCGGGGCGCGGCGATCGTACCGCTCCGGTTCCCGGTGGGACAGGTCGCGCGGGCCGCGCGTACAATCGCCCTTTCCCGGCCGCGGGGCGATCCCGCGCCGCGGCCCGCGCCTGCTCGAGCTCGACCGATGGCCTACGAAGTCCTCGCACGCAAGTGGCGACCCGGCAGCTTCGCCACCATGGTCGGCCAGGAGCACGTGCTCCGGGCCCTGACGCACGCCCTGGAGTCGGAGCGGCTCCACCACGCCTACCTGTTCACGGGCACGCGCGGCGTCGGCAAGACCACGGTGGCCCGGATCCTCGCCCGCTGCCTGAACTGCGAGCGCGGCGTCACGGCGGAGCCCTGCGGCACCTGCGGGAGCTGCACGGAGATCGCCGAGGGGCGCTTCGTGGACCTCATCGAGGTGGACGCCGCCTCGCGCACGAAGGTCGAGGACACGCGCGAGCTCCTCGACAACGTGCAGTACGCCCCGACCCGCGGGCGCTACAAGGTGTACCTCATCGACGAGGTGCACATGCTCTCCACCTCGAGCTTCAACGCGCTCCTGAAGACCCTCGAGGAGCCGCCGCCGCACGTGAAGTTCCTGCTGGCGACCACGGATCCGAAGAAGCTGCCGGTGACCGTGCTCTCCCGGTGCCTGCAGTTCCATCTGAAGAACCTCACGCCGGAGCGCATCGTCGGGCATCTCGAGCACGTGCTCGGGGAGGAAGGGGTCAGCTTCGAATCCGGCGCGCTCTGGGCCCTGGCCCGCGCCGCCGACGGCAGCATGCGCGACGCCCTCTCGCTCACGGACCAGGCCGTGGCCCACGGCGACGGTCGCCTCGTCGCCGACGAGGTCGCGCGCATGCTCGGGACCATCGACCAGGCGGCGCTCGGGCGCATCCTCGCGGGGCTCGCCGACGGCGACGGGGCGGCGCTGCTCGCCTGCTGCGAGGACCTCTCGACGCACGCGGCGGACTTCCCCGCGGTGCTCGCGGACCTGCTCTCGCTCCTGCACCGGGTGGCCGTGGCGCAGGCCGTCCCGGAGGCGGAGCGGCCCGGGCTCGGCGACGCGGACGCGGAGCTCGTCGCGGCCATGGCCGGCCGCCTCGCGCCGGAGGACGTGCAGCTCTACTACCAGATCGGCCTCGTGGGCGTGCGCGACCTGCCCTTCGCGCCGGACCCGCGCACGGGCTTCGAGATGACGCTCCTGCGCATGCTCGCCTTCCGCCCCGTGGACGGGGAGGGCGGTGCGCCGGCGCCGGGCGCCGGCCGGGGCCGCGCCGAGGCGCCCGCCGCCGCGGCCCGGGCGGCGCCGGCCCCCGACGCGGGAGGGCCCGCCCGGGCGGAGGCGGCGGCGACCGACGCGGAGCGCCCGCGTCCCGCTCGCCGGGCCCCGGCGGAAGCGGCGATCCCGGTGACGCGAGCGGCCGACACGCCGGTCTCGAGGACCCAGGACGCATCGGTTGCGGCGGTTCCCGGTCCGGAGGCTCGTGTCCCGGAAGTTCCGGTCCCGGAGGTTCCGCGCCCGGACGGGCCGGTCCCGCACGCGCGGATCTCCGAGGTGCCGGTGGCGGAGGCGCCGCCGGCCGCGTCCGCGTCGGAGCCCCGGCCCGCGCCGGCGTACCCGCGCCCGACCACCGAGGACGCGCCCTCGGCGCCCGCAGCGGCGGACCACGCAGTGGCGGACCCTGCAGTGGCCGACGACGCCAGCGCGCACGACGCCTTCGGGGCCGAAGCCCCGGCGGGCGAGGTCCGGGACGCCGCCGGCGACGCGTCGTCCCCGGCGCCGGCCCCGCCGGTGGCGCGCGGCGCCGCCACGGGCCCGGTGGACGCCGAGCGCTGGCACGCGCTGCTGCCGGAGCTGGCGCTCGAGGGCCTCACGGGGGAACTCGCGGCGCACTGCCTGCCCGATCCGGAGACGGCGGCGAGCGACACGCTGCGTCTCGTGCTCGATCCCCGGGCCGAGTCCCTGCTCGCCGACGTGCACGCGGGTCGCCTGGAGACGGCCCTCGCGCGGGTCCTCGGGCGGACCCTGCGCGTGCGCATCGAGCCCGGCGTGCCGCCGGGGGAGACGCCGGCGCGGCGCGCCGAGCGGGAGCGCGACGAGCGCCAGCAGCGGGCGGTCTCGGCGATCGAGAACGACGCCATGGTCCAGGCCCTGCTCGCGACCTTCGACGCCTCCCTCCAGCGCGACAGCATCCGCCCGCGTTCGTGACCGCCCCGGGGCCCGCGCCCCACGCCGACGCCGGGCGGTTCCTGCACCGGTACGCGGAGCGGTAGACTGCGCGCCCTCCCGAGGTGCCCGAGGCCGGCGACGTCCGGCAGGAGCGAAGGACCCATGGCCGGATTCGGCGACATGATGAAGCAGGCGCGCGAGATGCAGGAGCGCCTGAAGGAAGTGCAGGCGGCCGTCGCGGCCATGGAGGTCACGGGCGAGAGCGGCGCCGGCCTCGTGCGCGTCACCATGACCGGCCGGCACGACGTGCGCGCCGTGGAGATCGACGCCTCCCTCCTTTCCGAGGACAAGAGCGTCCTCGAGGACCTCGTCGCCGCCGCCGTGAACGACGCCAACCGCCGCGTGGAGCGCGAGCAGCAGGAGAAGATGGCGGAGCTCGCCCAGGGGCTGCCGCTGCCGCCGGGTCTGAAGCTGTTCTGAGCGTGGCGGCCTCGCTCCTCCAGGGTCTCGTCGAGGCGCTCCGGGTCCTTCCCGGCGTCGGCCCGCGCTCGGCCCAGCGCATGGCGTTCCACCTCCTCGAGCGCGACCGGGACGGCGCCCGGCGTCTCGCCGAGGCCCTCGTCGCCGCCGCCGACGGCATCGGCCATTGCGAGCAGTGCCGGGCCCTGGCCCAGGACCGCCTCTGCGCCGTGTGCGCCGATCCGCGCCGCGATCCCTCCCTGCTCTGCATCGTCGAGAGCCCCTCGGACCAGCTCGCCATCGAGGCCGCCGGGGGCTATGCCGGGCGCTACTTCGTGCTCATGGGGCGCCTCTCGCCCATCGACGGCGTGGGCCCGGAGGACCTCGGCGTGCCCCTGCTCCTCGAGCGCCTGCGCGCCGAGCCCGTGGAGGAGGTGATCCTCGCGACGAACGCCACCGTCGAGGGGGAGGCCACGGCCCACTTCCTCGCCGAGCGCATCCGCGAGGCGGGCATCGCCGTCAGCCGCATCGCCCACGGCGTGCCCGTGGGCGGCGAGCTCGAGTACGTGGACGGTGGCACGCTCTCCCACGCCTTCGCCGGCCGGACGCGGCTGCCGTGAGCGTCGTGGACGTGCACGAGCCGCGGGCCGTGGACGCCGCCGTCGCCGCGGCGACGGAGGTCGTCGACGACGCCGGCCTCGCCGCCGCCTGCGATGTCTGCCGGGCGGCCGGCACGGTGATCCTCGACACGGAGTTCGAGCGCACCGACACCTTCTATCCCCGCATCGCCCTCGTGCAGCTCCACGCCGAGGGCCGCACCTGGCTCGTGGACCCGCTCCGGGGGATGGATCCGGCGCCGCTCGCCGCGCTCCTCGCGGACCCCGCGGTCGCCAAGGTGATGCACGCCGCGAGCGAGGACGCGGAGGTGCTCGAGTGCTGGACCGGCGCGCGCCTCGCGGGGCTCTTCGACACGCAGCTCGCCGCCGCCTTCCTCGGCGCCCGCTTCGGCATCGGCTACGGGGAACTCGTGCGCGAGATGCTCGGGATCGAGGTGCCGAAGGACGAGACGCGCTCGGACTGGCTCGCCCGGCCCCTCTCGGAGGCGCAGTGGCGCTACGCCTGCCTCGACGTGATCTACCTGGCCGAGGTGTACCGGCGCCAGCGCGAGCAGCTCGAGCTCGTGAACCGGCTCGCCTGGCTGCAGGAGGACTGCGACCGGCTCGTGGACGACGCGCTCCGGCGCCCGGCGCCGGAGGAGAGCTGGCGGGCCGTGAAGGGCGCCGGGCACCTGCCGCCCCGGGGCCTCGCCGCGCTGCGGGACCTCGCCGCCTGGCGCGAGCGCATGGCCCGCGCCCTCGACCGGCCCCGGGCCCGGGTGGCGCGGGACGAGCACCTCGTGCTCCTCGCCGAGCGGCTGCCCGAGGACCTGCACGAGCTGCGCGGCGAGGGCGGTCTGCCGCACGGCCTCGCGAAGCGCTGGGGGGCCGAGCTCCAGGGGCTCCTCGACGGGGCTCGCGCCCTGCCGGAGGACGCGCTGCCGCCACCCCTGCCGCCGCCCCCGGGACGGGCGGAGCAGGAGTGCGTGAAGCGCCTGCGGGCGATCGCCCGGGACCGCGCCCGGGAACTCGGACTCGCGGAGGAGCTGCTCGCCCGGCGTCGCCTCGTGGAGCGCTTCGTGTTCGACGAGGAGGAGGTGCCGGAGGCCTACCGCGGCTGGCGCTGGGCCGTGGTCGGGGAGCGGCTGCTCGCGGCCCGGGACCGGCCGGGAGCACGGCCGTGAGCGCGGCGACGCAGCGCATCGTGCAGGTGTTCCGCTCCCGGCGCCGGGAGGACACCTACCTCATCGTCGATCGCGCGGAGGGGCTCGCGCGGGTGCCGGAGCCGCTGCTGGCGCACTTCGGCCCGGCGGAGCCGTCCTTCACCTTCGTGCTCACGTCGGAGCGGCGCCTCGCCCGGGCCGAGCCCGGCGCGGTGCTCGAGGCGCTGGAGGCCCAGGGCTTCTACCTGCAGCTGCCGCCGCCGGAGGCGGAGGAGCGCGGGGAGGCCGGGTCGTGAGCGAGCGGGCCGCGGAGGAGACGCCCTTCTGGAAGCGCCTCGCGCTCCACGAGATGAATCGCGAGCAGTGGGAGTCGCTCTGCGACGGCTGCGCGCGCTGCTGCCTCGTGAAGCTCGAGGACGAGGACACGGGCGAGGTGGTCTACACCTCCGTCGCCTGCGACCTCCTCGACCGGCAGCGCTGCCGCTGCACGCGCTACGCCGAGCGTCAGCGCCTGGTGCCCGACTGCGTGGTGCTCGGCCCCGAGGAGGTGGAGTCCCTGCGCTGGATGCCGACGACCTGCGCCTACCGGCTCCTCGCCGAGGGCCGGGACCTGCCGGCGTGGCATCCGCTCGTCTCCGGCGACCCCGAGAGCGTGCACCGGGCCGGGATCTCCGTGCGCGGCCGCGCGCTGCCCGAGTCGGCGGTGCATCCGGACGGCCTGGAGGAACACGTCGTGCGCTGGGTGGAGTGCTGAATGGACGGCTACGGCTGGGCCTGGATCGTCTGTCTCGGCGCCACGGCGCTGGTGATCGTCTGCGGCGTCCTGCTCACGCGCCGCCTGCGGCCCCGGTGGCTGCGGGACCTGATCCGGCTGCTCGCCGCCGCGACGCTGCTCGTGCCCGCGGGGGCCGGCCCGTCCGAGGGCTACTGGGCGCCGGCCTACATCGTCGTGCTCTTCGAAGCGGTGTTCCGGCGCGAGGGTGATCCGCAGCCGGCCTTCCTGGCCCTCGTGCTCGCCTGGCTCGTGGCCCTCGTGCTCTGGCTGGGGCTCCTCGGGGTCCGGCGCCGGCTCGGCGCCCGCGCCCCCGCACCCGCCGACGCTCCTTGATCGATCTCCGGGCCCCCCTTATCGTTGCGCGGTGCTGCACGACCGCCGGTGGGGAGACCGGACCGGTGAGGGCGGCCGTTCGCCATCGGACTGCCGCCTGCGGCGCAGTCCGCTCCCACATCCCACGCAATGGTCCTCACGCATGAGATTCGAGAGTACGGATTCCTACATCGTCACCGACGAACTGGCGCTGGCGGTGGACGCCGCGATCAAGCTCGAGCGCCCGCTGCTCATCAAGGGCGAGCCGGGCACCGGCAAGACGCTGCTCGCCGAGGAAGTGGCGCGCTCCATGGGCATGCCGCTGCTGACCTGGCACATCAAGTCGACGACGAAGGCCCAGCAGGGCCTCTACGAGTACGACGCGGTGTCCCGGCTGCGCGATTCCCAGCTCGGCGACGAGCGCGTGAACGACATCCGCAACTACATCAAGAAGGGCAAGCTCTGGGAGGCCTTCGAGGCCGGCGAGCGCTGCGTGCTCCTCATCGACGAGATCGACAAGGCGGACATCGAGTTCCCGAACGACCTGCTGCAGGAACTCGACCGCATGGAGTTCTTCGTCTACGAGACCGGCGAGACGGTCAAGGCGAAGCAGCGCCCGGTGGTGGTGATCACCTCCAACAACGAGAAGGAGCTGCCCGATGCGTTCCTGCGCCGGTGCTTCTTCCACTACATCAACTTCCCGGAGCGCGACACGATGCAGGCCATCGTCGACGTGCACTTCCCGGGCATCAAGCAGGACCTCGTGAAGGAGGCCCTCGAGATCTTCTTCGACGTGCGCAAGGTGCCCGGCCTGAAGAAGAAGCCGAGCACCTCCGAGCTCATCGACTGGCTCAAGCTGCTCATGGCGGACGACATCCCCGACGAGATCCTCACGAACCGCGACCCCTCCAAGGCGATCCCGCCGCTCTACGGCGCGCTGGTGAAGAACGAGCAGGACGTGCACCTGCTCGAGCGCCTCGCGTTCATGAACCGGCGCGACAGCCGCGGCTGAGGGAGGGCGTCGCCGGAGGCGCGAGCGGACCATGCTGATCGACTTCTTCTACACGCTCCGGCGCTACAAGGTGCCGGTGACGATCCGGGAGCTCCTCGACCTGGTCGAGGCCATGCGCCACCGCGTCGTCTACGCCGACGTCGACGATTTCTACCTGCTCTCGCGCGCCTGCCTGGTCAAGGACGAGAAGCACTACGACAAGTTCGACCAGGCCTTCGGGGCCTATTTCAAGGGCCTCGAGGACCTCTCCGGGCTCCTCGAGGCGCTGATCCCCGACGAGTTCCTGCGCCGGGAGTTCGAGAAGTCCCTCTCCCCGGAGGACCTCGAGCGGATCGACTCCATGGGCGGTCTCGAGAAGCTCATCGAGGCGTTCAAGGAGGCCCGGGAGGCCGCCGAGCGCGGCGAGGGGGACGGCGAGGGCGAAGGCGACGAGGAGGGCGGCTCCGGCGCCGGCGAGCGCGAGGGCCGTGGCGGCGAGGGTCCGAACGGCACCGGCGGCAAGAAGGGCAAGGGCAAGAAGAAGAAGGGCAAGAAGGCCTGGGACCGCCGCGCCTACAAGAACCTCGACGACTCCGTGGAGCTCGGCACGCGGAACATCAAGCTCGCGCTCCGGCGCCTGCGCAAGCTCGCGCGCACGGGCAAGGAAACCGAGCTCGACATGGACGGGACCATCCGGTCCACGGCGCACAACGGGGGTCTCCTCGACATCCGCATGCGCCCGGAGCGGAAGAACACGGTGAAGGTGCTGTGCTTCTTCGACGTCGGCGGGTCCATGGACGCGCACGTGCGGGTCTGCGAGGAACTGTTCTCGGCGGCGCGCGTCGAGTTCAAGCACATGGAGTACTTCTACTTCCACAACTTCCTCTACGAGTCCGTGTGGAAGGACAACCGCCGGCGCATGGCCGAGCGCGTGCCGACCTGGAACATCCTTCACAAGTACCCGCACGACTACAAGGTGGTGTTCGTGGGGGACGCGACCATGGCGCCCTACGAGATCACCCACTCCGGCGGCAGCGTGGAGCACTGGAACGAGGAACCCGGCGCGCTGTGGATGCAGCGTTTCGCGTCGGTCTACGACAACCTCGTCTGGATCAACCCCACGCCGCGAGACACCTGGGAGTACTCGTCGTCCGTGGAGATGATCCGCGAGCTCGTCGGCGGGCGCATGTACCCGCTCACGATCGGCGGCCTCGAACAGGCGATGGGCCAGCTCTCGAAGTGACCCCCGGCCGTCCGGGCCGGAGCCCGCGACCGTGAGCCGCGAAGCGGACGGCGCCGCGCCGGCCGAGCCGCTGCTCCTGGCCCGGGACGAGCCCGAGGCGCGGCGCCTCGCGGCGCGCATCGGGAAGCTCGCCCGCGCCGGCCGCCCCCACGACCGGCTCCGCGCCCGCCTCGACGCGCTCGTCGCCCGCTCCTCGGCGGCGGTGCTCGCCAACGCCGAGGCGCTGCCGGTTCCGCGCCTCGCCGAGGGGCTCCCGGTCAGCGACCACGCCGACGAGATCGTCGAGGCGCTGCGCACGCACCAGGTCCTCGTGGTCGCTGGCGAAACCGGCTCGGGCAAGACCACGCAGCTGCCCAAGCTCGCCGTGGCCGCGGGGCTCGGCGCCCGGGGACGCATCGGCCACACGCAGCCCCGGCGCATCGCCGCGCGCAGCGTGGCGGCGCGCATCGCCGAGGAGCTCGAGGTCCCGCTCGGGGACGCCGTGGGCTTCCAGACCCGCTTCGAGCAGGCGACCTCCGAGCGCACGCGCATCAAGCTCATGACCGACGGGATCCTGCTCGCGGAGACGCGGCACGATCCGGAGCTGCGCGCCTACGAATGCATCGTCGTGGACGAGGCCCACGAACGCAGCCTGAACATCGACTTCCTCCTCGGCTATCTCGCGCGGCTGCTCCCGAAGCGGCCCGAGCTGCGGGTGATCGTCACCTCCGCGACCATCGACGTGGAGCGCTTCTCGGCGCACTTCGCAGGCGCGCCGGTGATCGAGGTCTCCGGGCGCACGTACCCGGTGGAGGTGCGCTATCTGCCGCCGGATCTCGCGGCGGCGGAAGCGGGGGAGGAGATCTCGACGGAGGCGACGATCCTCGCGGCGCTGCAGGAGATCCGGCGCCTGGAGCGGGCGGGGCAGGGCACCGCACCGACGGCCCGGGACGTGCTCGTGTTCCTGCCCGGGGAGCGCGACATCCGCGAGGCGGCGCGCTACCTGCGCGACCGGCTCGACTGGCCGGGCGTGGAGCTGCTGCCGCTCTACGCGCGGCTCTCCGCCGGGGACCAGCAGCGCGTGTTCCAGCCCGGCGGCGCACGGCGCGTGGTGCTCGCGACGAACGTGGCGGAGACCTCGCTCACGGTCCCGCGCATCGGCTACGTGATCGACACGGGCCTCGCGCGCATCTCCCGCTACAGCTTCCGCTCCAAGCTCCAGCGCCTGCCCGTGGAGCCGATCTCCCAGGCGAGCGCGAACCAGCGGGCGGGACGCTGCGGACGTCTCGCTCCGGGGATCTGCTTCCGGCTCTACGAGGAGGGGGACTTCGAGGGACGGCCGCCGTTCACGGATCCGGAGATCCTGCGCACGAACCTCGCCTCCGTGGTGCTGCAGATGAAGGAGCTCGGCCTCGGTGACCCGGAGGCCTTCCCCTTCGTCGATCCCCCGGACCCGCGGGCGCTCTCGGACGGTCGCCGCCTGCTCTTCGAGCTCGGCGCCCTGGACGAGGAGGGCGAGCTCACGGAGACGGGGCGGGCGCTCGCGGCGCTGCCCGTCGATCCGCGCCTCGGGCGCATGCTCGTCGCCGCCGAGGCGCGCGGCTGCCTCGCGGAGGTGCTCGTGATCGTCAGCGCGCTGGCGATCCCCGATCCGCGCGAGCGACCGGCGGACAAGACCCAGGCGGCGGACGAGGCGCACGCGCGCTGGCGCGAGCCGACCTCGGACTTCCTCGCCTTCCTGAACCTCTGGCGCTGGCTCGAGGAGCAGCGCGAGGCCCTCGGCAGCGCCGCCTTCCGGCGCACCGTCGGCCGCCACTTCCTCTCCTGGCTGCGCGTGCGCGAATGGCGTGCCCTGCACCGGCAGCTGCACCTCGCCTGCCGGGAGCGGGGCTGGCGCGAGAACGGGGCGCCCGCGGACGCGGAGGCCGTGCACCGCGCCCTGCTGCCGGGGCTCCTCGGTCAGCTCGGCCTGCGCACGGAGCGCGGCGACTACCTCGGTGCGCGGGGCCTGCGCTTCCAGCTGTTCCCGGGCTCGGCCCTGTTCCGCAAGCCGCCGCCCTGGGTGGCGGCCGCGGAGATCGTGGAGACCTCGCGGGTCTACGCGCGCACGGTGGCGACCGTCGATCCCGCCTGGGTCGAGCCGGAGGCGGGTCACCTCGTGCGCCGCCAGCACGACGCGCCCCACTGGCGTCGTCGGCGCGGGCGGGTGATGGCCACGGAGCGCGTGACGCTCTACGGCCTGCCGATCGTGGAAGGCCGGCTCGTGCCCTGGGATCCGATCGATCCCGCCGGGGCCCGGGAGCTCTTCCTGCGAGAGGCCCTCGCCCAGGGCCAGCTCGACACGAAGGGCGACTTCCTCGCCCGCAACCAGGCGCTGCTGGAGGAGCTGCGGGAACTCGAGGCCCGGGAGCGGCGGCGCGACCTGCTGGTGTCCGAGGAGCGCCTCGCCGAGCTCTACGGGGCGCGGATCCCGGAGGGGATCTGCGACGCGCGCAGCTTCGAGCGCTGGCGGCGCCGCGCGGAGGCGCAGGACCCGGACGTGCTGCTGCTGCGGCGGGAGGAACTCCTCGAGGCCGCGCCGGACGCGACCGCGGAACGGGACTTTCCCGGGACCCTCGTGCTCGGCGAGCTCGAGCTGCCCCTCTCCTACGCCTTCGCCCCGGGGACCGAGGCGGACGGCGTGACCGTCACCGTGCCCCGGGCGGCGCTGCCGCAGCTGCGGCCCGAGGCCCTCGAGTGGCTCGTGCCCGGGCTCCTGGAGGCCCGGTGCACGGCGCTCCTGCGGAGCCTGCCGAAGGGCGTCCGGCGCCAGCTCGCGCCGGTGCCGGATCACGTGGCGGCGGTGCTGCCGGAGCTCCTCGAGCCGGACCGCTTCCGCCGCGGCGGCCTGCGCCGCGCCCTCACGGAGGCGCTGGCGCGGCACTTCGCCGTGGACGTGCCGGCGGACGCCTGGGACGAGTCGCGCCTCGATGCGCATCTGCGCATGCGCGTGCGGGTGGTGGACGACGGCGGCGAGACCGTGGCGACGGGGCGCGATCTCGCTGCGCTGCAGGCGGAGCACGGCGGGGCCGGGGCCGCGGATCTCTCGCGGAGTTCCGCCGCGGCGGGCCTGGAGAGCGCCGGGCATCGCGCCTGGGACTTCGGCCCCCTGCCCGAGCGGGTCCAGCTCGAGGCGGGGCTGCCGGGCTGGCCGGCGCTCGTGGACGAGGGCGAGAGCGTCGCCGTGCGCGTCCGCACGGACGCGGAGCAGGCGCTGCGGGAGACGCGGGCGGGCGTACTGCGGCTGCTGCTGCTCGTGCAGCACGGGAACGTGAAGCACCTCAAGCGCGGCCTGCCGGAGCGCAACCGCCTGCAGCTGCTCTTCACGCCGCTGGGGGATCCGGCGGCGCTCCAGGACCAGATCCTCCGGGTCGCCGCGGAGCGGGCCCACCTCGTCCCGGGCGAGGATCCGCCCCGGGACGCCGACGCCTTCCGCGCCGTGCTCGACCGC
>JAZBPF010000386.1:0-7436 GCA_036351515.1 Pseudomonadales bacterium
CGCTGGGTCACGAGGTCGACGACGACGAAGTCGTTGCCGAGCCCGTGCATCTTGGTGAACTCGAGGAGCGCCACGGTCAGGCCCCGTCCGGGGACTCGAGCGCGAGCTGGTCCTCCAGGGTCTCGCGGCGGCGCACGAGGCGGGCCTCGCCGCCCTGCACGAGGATCTCCGGCGGTCGGCAACGGCTGTTGTAGTTCGACGCCATGCCGAAACCGTACGCCCCGGCCCCGAGGATCGCGAGCAGTTCGCCGGCGCGGGCATCGAGGGCCCGGTCGCGGCCGAGCACGTCCGCCGACTCGCAGACGGGGCCGACCACGTCCGCGACGCCGGCCACCCGCTCGGGATGCTCCGTCACCGGGACGATCTCGTGCCAGGCCTGGTAGAGGGCGGGACGCAGCAGGTCGTTCATGGCCGCGTCCACCACGAGGAAGCGGCGTCCCTCGTGGGGCTTCTCGTACTCCACCCGCGTGAGCAGGGCGCCGGCCTCGGCGACGAGCCAGCGCCCCGGTTCGAGCACCAGGGTCTCGCTCCGCCCGCGCAGGCCCTCGAGGAGGGCGCGGGCATAGACGTCGGGCGCCGGTGGCGCCTCCTCCTGGTAGCGCACGCCGAGCCCGCCGCCCACGTCCACGTGCGCGAGGCGGATGCCTTCCTCCGCGAGCCGGTCCACGAGCGCGAGGACCCGCGCGAGGGCGTCCACGAAGGGTTCCACGCGCACGAGCTGCGAGCCGATGTGGCAGTCGATGCCCTCCACGCGCAGCACGGGCGAGGCCGCGGCGTGGCGGTAGAGGTCGAGGGCCGCGTCCGTGGCGACGCCGAACTTGTTCTCCTTCAGGCCCGTGGAGATGTAGGGGTGCGTGGCCGCGTCCACGTCCGGATTCACGCGCACGGAGATCGGCGCCGGGCGGCCGGCGGCGCGCGCCGCGTCCTCGATGCGCTCGAGCTCGGCGGCGGACTCGACGTTGAAGCAGCCGATCCCGACCTCGAGGGCGCGCTCGATCTCCGCCCGGGACTTGCCCACGCCGGAGAAGACCACGCCGGCCGGATCGCCGCCGGCGCGGAGCACGCGCTCGAGCTCTCCGCCGGAGACGATGTCGAAGCCGGCGCCCAGGCGCGCGAGGAGCGCGAGCACGGCGAGGTTCGAGTTCGCCTTCACGGCGTAGCAGATGCGGTGCGGATGCGCGGCGAAGGCCGCGTCGAAGGCCCGGTAGCGGGCGGCGATGGCGTCCCCGCAGTAGACGTAGGCGGGCGTGCCCCAGCGCTCGGCGATCGCCGGCAGGGGGACGCCGTCCGCGAGGAGCACGCCGTCCTCGCGCCGGAAGGGGCTCGTGCTCACGAGCGCGGCGACGCCGGTGCGTCGGCGGACGGTTCTTCCGGGAGCTCGAGGGGCCCCTTGATCCCGCAGCTGGCGACGAGCACGGGGACGAGCACGAGCAGGGCCGAGAGCTTCGCGAGGGCGGACATGGGGCGGCTCCGGTCGGTGCCGGTGGGCATGGCGAGTGGCGGCGGATGATACCGGATCGGACCTCCCGCCGGCGCGGTCGGCGCCGGCGGGAGGGGTCTCGCGGGAGGCGTCAGTCGAGGGCCGGACCCGCGGCGAGCCGCTCCCGGCCCCGGGCCACGGCGGCGCGCACGCGCGCCGGGGCCGTGCCCCCGAGGTGATCCCGGGCGGCGACGGAGCCCTCGGGCGTGAGCACGGCGAAGACGTCGGGGCCGATGGCATCGGAGAAGCCCGCGAGGGTCGCGAGCGGCAGCTCCGCGAGGTCGCAGCCGGCCTCCACCGCGTGGGCGACGGCCCGGCCCACGACCTCGTGGGCGTCGCGGAACGGGACGCCGCGGCGGACCAGGTAGTCGGCGAGGTCCGTGGCGGTGGCGAAGCCGCGCACGGCCGCCGCGCGCATGGCCTCGCGGTCCGCGCGCAGCGCCGGGACCATGTCCGCGTAGGCGGTGAGGCAGTCGCGCACCGTGTCGACGACGTCGAAGAGGGGCTCCTTGTCCTCCTGGTTGTCCTTGTTGTAGGCGAGCGGCTGGCCCTTCATGAGCACGAGCAGGGAGGTCAGATGGCCGGCGACGCGCCCGGTCTTGCCGCGCACGAGCTCCGGGACGTCGGGGTTCTTCTTCTGCGGCATGATCGAGGAGCCGGTGCAGAAACGGTCCGGCAGGTCCACGAAGCCGAACTGCGCCGAGGCCCAGAGCACGAGCTCCTCGGAGAAGCGCGAGAGGTGGACCATGGTCAGGCTCGCCCAGGCCGCGAACTCGATCGCGAAGTCCCGATCGCTCACGGCGTCGAGGGAGTTCTCGGCGATGCGCCCGAAGCCGAGCGCGCGCGCGGTCTGCGCCCGGTCCACGGGAAAGGTGGTCCCGGCGAGGGCCGCCGCCCCGAGCGGCATCGTGTCCACGCGGCGGCGGCAGTCCGCGAGCCGCTCCCGGTCCCGGAGGATCATCTCGAACCAGGCGAGGAGATGGTGGCCGAAGGTCACGGGCTGGGCGGTCTGCAGGTGCGTGAAGCCCGGCATGATCGCGTCCGCGTAGGTCTCGGCGCGCTCGAGGAGCGCCTCGGCGAGGCGCACGAGCAGGGCGTCGAGGCCGTCGATCTCCTCGCGCAGCCACAGGCGCAGGTCCGTCGCCACCTGGTCGTTGCGCGAGCGGCCCGTGTGCAGTTTCTTGCCGGCGGGGCCGATGCGCTCGGTCAGCCGCGCCTCGATGTTCATGTGCACGTCCTCGAGCGCCACCGACCAGTCGAAGGCGCCGCGCTCGATCTCGTCGCGGATCGCCTCTAGGCCCGCCGCGATGGCGTCCGCCTCTTCCTGGCTGAGGACGCCCACATTGCATAACATGGCGGCGTGGGCGAGGGAGCCCGCGATGTCGTGTCGGTAGAGGCGACGATCGAAGGCCACGGACGCCGTGAAGCGCTCGACGAAGGCGTCCGTCGGCTCGCTGAAACGTCCCCCCCAGGGTTTCGCATGCGCGTCGGTCATGATGAGGCGGCTCCTCCGCGGCCCGCCGGCCCGTTCCGGTCGTCCGAAGGGGGCGCGAGTATACCCGAGGGCCTCGCCGCGCCGGGGACCGGCGACGCCGTGATGATGCGCGCCCTGCGCGCGTCCCGCGGGGCGGCCCAGGAGGCCGCCGAGGACCGCTTCGTGGTCCCGGAACTCTGCACCATCACGGGGCTGTCCATCGTCGCGCTCGCGGCGGAGCTCCTCGCGGTGGTGGTCACGCTCCTCGGCGCGGAGCTCTCCTGGACCCGCTTCGGCGTGGTCTCCCTCTTCCTCCAGTGGACGGCGATGGTGGCGGCCGGGGCCCTGTGCCTCTGCCGGCCGCTGCTCGCGCGACTGGAGCTGGTCCCCGGCGGCATCAGCGCCTGGCTCCTCGTCTCGGCGATCGTCGCCGTGATGTCCGTGCTCGGAGAGCTCGCCGTGTCCGGCGATCTCGGCTCGGCCCTGCGCGGGCTCGTGGGCCTGCCCGCGCTGCCCGAGGCGCGCACGGCGGACTGGAGCTCCGTGGCGCGCACGGCGGTGGTGGGCGCCATCGTCGCCGGCATGGTGCTGCGCTACCTCTTCGTGCAGCAGCGCCTGCGCTCGCGCGAGCAGTCGGAGCTGCGCCTGCGTCTGCAGGCGCTCCAGTCGCGGATCCGCCCGCACTTCCTCTTCAACAGCATGAACATCATCGCGAGCCTCATCGAGACCGACCCGGAGACGGCCGAGGGCGTGGTGGAGGACCTCTCGGAGCTCTTCCGCGCGTCCCTGAACGAGGCCGGCAACCAGGTGCCGCTGCAGATGGAGCTCGACCTCTGCGACCGCTACGTGCGCATCGAGCAGCTGCGCCTCGGCGACCGGCTCGCCATCGACTGGGACACGGACCCGATCCCGCACGGCATCGAGATTCCGCTGCTCACGCTCCAGCCCCTCATCGAGAACGCCATCTATCACGGCATCCAGCCCCGGCCCGACGGCGGCACCATCGAGGTGCGCCTCGTCATCGACGACGAGCAGGTGGAGGTCCGCATCACCAACCCCATGCCGGCGCCGGAGCAGATCCGCAATCGGCACACGCAGGGCAACCGCATGGCCCTCGCGAACATCCGCAGCCGTCTCGCGGTCCTCTACGGGGCCGATGCCCAGCTGGAGGCGGGCGTCCAGGGCGAGCGTTTCGTCACGCGCCTGCGCTATCCTGTCCGACGCGCGCCGGCGCAGGAGGCAGACGGCCCGCAGGGGAGAATGCAGCGATGAAGATCCTCGTGGTGGACGACGAGAAGCTCGCCCGCGACCGACTGGTGCGGATCGTGGAGCGGCTGGGCGGCTACGAGGTCGTGGGGGAGGCCGCGCACGGGCTCGAGGCCGTGCAGAAGACGCAGGCGCTCGCTCCGGACCTCGTGCTCATGGACATCCGCATGCCGGGCATGGACGGACTCGAGGCGGCGAGGCACATCGCCCAGATGGAGGCGCCGCCGGCGGTGATCTTCTGCACCGCCTTCGAGGAGCACGCCATCGAGGCCTTCGACGTGCAGGCCGTGGGCTACCTGCTCAAGCCCGTGCGCGCCGCCGACCTCGAGGACGCCCTCACCCGCGCCGTGCGGGCGAACCGGGCCCAGCTCGCGGCCCTCGCGGAAGAGGACCTCACCGGCGCGAGCGGACGGACGCACATCAGCGCGCGCACGCGGCGGGGCATCGAGCTCGTGCCCGTGGAGGAGATCCGCTACTTCCAGGCGGACCAGAAGTACGTCACCGTACGCTGGCCGGGCGGAGAGCTGCTCATCGACGACACGCTCCGCCAGCTCGAGACCGAGTTCGGCGAGCGCTTCATCCGCATTCACCGCAACGCGCTCGTGGCCGTGAGGTTCCTCGAGGGCCTCGAGCGCGACGCGCAGGGCCATTACCAGGTGAAGATGCGGGGCCTCGACGACCGCCTCGACGTCTCCCGGCGCCACGTGGCGGGGCTGCGTCGCTTCATCCAGTCCCTGTGACCACCGCCCGCGAGGGTGGCCGCCGCGGCGTGCGTCCGCGGCGGCGCACGCCCCGCTCCCGTCCACCGCAGCCGGAGTCCTTCCACGCATGACCCCCGCACGGATCCGTATCGCCACCCGTTCCTCGAATCTCGCGCTCTGGCAGGCCCGCTGGGTCCGGGACCGGCTCCAGGCGGAGCATCCGGGGCTCGAGGTCGAGCTCGTCGAGATGAAGACCCGCGGCGACCGCTTCCTCTCCGCGCCCCTCTCCGAGATCGGTGGCAAGGGCTGGTTCGTGAAGGAGCTCGAGACCGCGCTCCTGGAGGGCTCCGCGGACATCGCCGTGCACAGCATGAAGGACGTGCCCGTGTCCTTCCCCGACGGGCTCGGCCTGTCGGTGATCTGCGAGCGCGAGGACCCCACGGACGCGCTCGTGATCCGCGCCGACGTGGACGCCCGCGACCTCGCGGGGCTGCCGCAGGGGGCGCGGGTCGGCACCGCGAGCCTGCGCCGGGCGAGCCAGGTGCGCGCCCTGCGCCCGGACCTCGTCACCGGCCCGGTCCGCGGCAACGTCGAGACGCGCCTGTCCAAGCTCGACGGCGGCGAGTTCGACGCCATCGTGCTCGCCACCGCGGGGCTCCTGCGCCTGGGGCTCGGCGAGCGCATCGACCATCGTCTCGGGCCCCCGGAGTTCCTGCCCGCCGGCGGGCAGGGGGCCGTCGGCATCGAGTGCCGGAACGACGACGCGGCCACCCGGGCGCTCCTCGCCCCCCTCGGGGACGAGGCCACGACCCGCTGCGTGCTCGCGGAACGGGCCGTGAGCCGCCGCCTCGGCGGGAACTGCTCCGTGCCGCTGGCGGCCCACGCGCGCCTGGTCGGCGCGGGCCTCGCCCTCGAGGCCCTCGTCGCCAGCCTCGACGGTCGCGAGGTGATCCGCGCTTCCGGGGAGGGGACCGATCCCGAGGCGCTGGGGCTCGAGGTGGCCGAGACGCTCCTCGCCCGCGGGGCCGGCCCCGTGCTCGAGGCGGCGATCGCCGCCGCGCCGTGACCCCGGGCGACGTCCTCGTCCTGCGGCCGCAGCCGGGCGCGGACGAGACCGTCGCCGCGCTCCGCGCCGCCGGCTTCCCGGCCCGGGCCCTGCCGGTGCTCGCCGTGGAGCCCCTCCCCGAGACGCCCGCCCTGCGGTTGCGGGTCCAGGACCTCGACCGCTACGACGCGGTGATCTTCGTGAGCCCGGCGGCGGTGCGCGTCGGCATGCGTTGGATCGACCGCTACTGGCCGCAGTATCCTGTCCGGACCGTCTGGATCGCGGTCGGTGCCCGCACCGCCGAGGACCTCGCGGCCTTCGGCATCCGCGCGGTCCGGCCCGAGTCGGACGAGCGCGCCGAGGGGCTCCTCGCGCTGGCCGAGCTCGCGCAGGGCCGCGTGGAGCGCGTGCTGATCGTGCGGGGAGAGGGCGGACGGGAGCTCCTCGTCGAGGCCCTCACGGCGAGAGGAGCGAGCGTGGATCTGCTCGAAGTCTACCGGCGCCGGCCGCTTCCGGTGCAGCTGCCACCGGTCGGGGCCGTGGCCGCCGCCGTCGCCTCCAGCGGCGAGGTGCTCGACGCCTTTCTCGCGAGCGGCGGGGCGGCGCTGGCCGAGCGCCCCCTGCTCGTGCCGAGCGATCGGGTCGCCGCGCGTGCGCGGGCCGCCGGGTTCCGGCAGGTGATCACGGCCTCCGGTGCCGGGCCCGCGGCGACCGTCGCCGCCCTCCACGCGCTCGCGGCCTCCGGAGACGCCCCGTGAGCGCCTCCCGCGACGAGGACGAGCTCCTCTTCGGCTCCGGCGACGACGCTGCCTCGGGAACCGCTGCCGCGTCCCCGCCGGACGCCGCGCCCGCGCCGCCCCGGCCCTCCCGCGCGCCGCTCGTGATCGCGGTCCTCGCCCTGCTCGCCGCCCTCGGGGCCGCCGGCGCGGCGGCCTGGCCCTGGTGGCAGGCGCGCCAGGGGCAGGATCCGGCGAGCGCCCTCGCGGCCCGCGTGGCCGGGCTCGAGGCGCGCCTCGACGAGCGCGTCGCCACGATCACCGCCGCGGCCGACCGCGCCGAGGCCTCGGCCGCGGCGCTGCGCGCCGAGCTCGAGGGGCTGGAGGCGCGCGAGGCCTCCTTCGCGGAACTCCGCGAGGCCTTCGCCGACCTCTCCGCCGAGGTGGCGGGGACGCGGCCCGTGGACGAGCCCCGCTGGCGCATCGCCGAGGCGCACTACCTGCTGCGCATCGCGAACCAGCGGGCGCGCATGGAGCGGGACCCGGAGGGAGCCCGCTCCCTCCTGGAAGCCGCCGACGCGATCCTCGCGGAACTCGACGACTACGGCCTGTTCCCGGTCCGCGAGGCGATCGCCGACGCCCTGGCGGCGCTCCGGGCCCGGGGCGGCGTGGACCGCGTGGGGCTCTACCTGGAACTCGAGGCCCTCGAGGCGCAGGTGGACGCGCTGCCGGCGGGACGGCCGGAGTTCTCGCC
>JAZBPF010000387.1:0-16943 GCA_036351515.1 Pseudomonadales bacterium
CCCGGCGACGGCCGCTACGAGTGGGACGACTTCCACACCATGGACGAGCTCCCCGAGGTCCTGAACCCGCCCCGGGGCTGGTACGCGACGGCCAACCACCTGACGCTGGAGCGCGACTACCCGATCGACCGGGTCCGCGTCGGCTTCGAGTGGACCGCCCCCTGGCGCATCGGCCGCATCGAGGAGGTGCTCGCGGCGACCGAGCGCCACGACATCGCCGACAGCCTCGCCCTGCAGCGGGACTACGTGTCCCTCCCCGCCCGGAAGATCGCCGCCGCCCTCGCGGAGGTCACGCCCACGGACGAACTCGAGGGGCGGGCCCTCGAACTGCTCGGCGCCTTCGACGGCGAGCTCGCGGCCGATTCCGCCGCGGCGGCGCTGTTCGAGGTCTGGTACTCGCGCCACCTCGCCCCGGCGATCACCGAGGCCCTCGTCGGGCCCGCGCTGTCGTCCCTGGTGGGCCCTGCCGATTCCCGGATCGTCGTCGAGGCGGTGACGGAACCCGGTCGCCACCTGCCCCGCGCGGAACGTGACCGCATCGTCCGCGAGACCCTCGGCAACGCCTTCGGCGACGTCGCCGCCCGCCTCGGCTGGGATCCGGTGGAGTGGAAATGGGGCGCGCTGCACCGCATCGCCCTCGCCCATCCGCTCCGGGGCCGGGCCGAAGGGAGGCTCGCCGACGCCATGGTCCTGCCGTCGCTGCCCATGGGCGGCTCGAACTACACGCCGAACAACACCTGGTACCTGCCCGACGACTTCCTGGTGCGCGGCGGGGCGTCCTGGCGCATGGTCCTCGACGTCGGGAACTGGGACGCCGCACGCATGACGAACGCGCCGGGCCAGTCCGGCGTCCCGGGCGATCCCCACTACGCCGACCTGCTGCGCGGCTGGGCCGAGCTCGGCGACTTCCCGCTGCTCTACGGTCGCGCGGCCGTGGAGGCGGCGACACGCGAGCGCATCGAGCTCCGGCCCGCGCCGGACGCCGCCGGCGGGCCGTGAGCACGCCGCCGGCGAAGGTACGTGCTCCTGCACGGCCGACGACGATCCCGGGGCTCCTGCGGCGCCTGCTCGTCTTCCAGTTCAAGCTCGCCGTGGACGGGCTGCGGGACGTGGTGCTGAGCCCCCTGTCCCTCGTCGCGGTGCTCTGGGGCGTGCTCTTCTCCCCGCGGGACCGCGGCGCGCCCTTCGGCGCCCTGCTCCGCTTCGGACGGCGCACGGACGACTGGATCGACCTCTTCGAGCTCCGCCGCAGGGTGCCGGACGCGGAAGCCGCGGGCGCCGACGCGCTCGTGGACGCCGTCGAGCGCATGCTGCGCGAGGAGTACGCACGCGGCGGCGGGCTCGCCGGGCTGCAGGCGCGCCTCGAGGGGCTGCGGGGACGCAGGTCCCCCGACGAGGCGGAGGCGCCCGGCGCCGCGCCCGCGGATCCGCGCGCCCCGGCTCCGGAACCCGCGGCCGAGCCCGGGAGCGCGCCTTCGGCGCGGGGGGACGGATCGTGAGCGGCAGCGCATTGCAGCGCCCGTGGACCCTCCGGCAGACTCCGGCGCCGGAGCGCCGGGGTCGACGGCGCCGCTGACGAGCCGGGACGCGCCTTCCATGCAGATCCGCTTCTACGGCGTCCGCGGCTCGATCCCCTCTCCCGGTCCCGCGACCGCGAGCTTCGGGGGGAACACCTCCTGCGTGCACCTGCGCCTCGCGGACGGCACGGATCTCGTCTTCGACGCGGGCACCGGGGCCCGCGGCCTGGGCGTCGACCTCGCCGGTGGGCGGACGCCGATCCACCTGCTCCTCACGCACAGCCACTTCGACCACATCCAGGGCCTGCCCTTCTTCGCGCCGCTGCAGGATCCCGAGCGGCCGATCCACGTGGTCGAGGGCACGCGCCGCCCCGGCGCCATGGGCGCACTCGGGCAGCTCAACGGCCACAACTTCCCCATGCGCCTCGAGGCCGTGCCCGCACGGATCGCCGCCGTGGACGACGTGGACGCCTTCTTCGCGCCGGCCGGCTATCTCCTCCAGCGCCGGACCCTGAACCATCCGGGCGGCGGCCAGGCCTATCGCGTCGACGCGGACGGCTGCGCCCTCGCCTTCGTCACGGACAACGAGCTCGTGCCACCGGACGCGCCGGCGACCACCTGGGAGGACTGGGTGCGCTTCTGCGCCGGCGCGGACGTGCTCGTGCACGACGCCCAGTACGTGGACGCCGATCTGCCCGCCAAGCACGGCTGGGGCCACTCGCTCGTGAGTCAGGTGCGGGAACTCGCCCACGAGGCGGGCGTGGGCTGCCTCGTGCTCTACCACCACGACCCGGACCGGACGGACCGGGAGGTGGAGCGCATCCTGCGCGAATCGGAGGCCTGGTTCGAGGCGCGCGGGTCCCGGACCCGGTGCCTGTGTGCCTGGGAGGGACTGCAGCTCGCCGTGGACCGGGACGCTCGCGGCCGGACGCGGCTCGCGGTCAACCAGGTGCGCCCCACGAAGGTCGCCGATCCGCTTCCCGCCGGCCTGCACGTGCGCTGACGGGTTCCGCCACCGCGCCGGAGCGCGCGGCCTCCGGGCCAGGCGCCGTCAGCCGTCGACCGGCGCTCCGGCCAGCAGGGCCCGGCGTTCCCGGATCATGCGGTCGATGCGCAGCAGCTCCGCATCCTCGGAGCCGTGGAGGCGCAGCCGCAGGCGGCGGACGCCGAGGAGCTGGCGGATCTCGTCGGCGAGGCGCTCCCGTTCCCGGTCCTGCGTCCGGCCCAGCACGTCCGTGCCGGGGCCACCGGCGGACCCTGCGGCCCCGCGCTCGCGCATCGCTTCGTCGTCGTTCCTGCGCATCCTCGATCCGGTCCGGTGGCCACGGACAGGTCCGGGCCGGGGCCGCGCACGGATCTCGAACGAATCGAGATGAGCCTCGCAACCCATTGAATTGAAATTACCGGTTCTCCCTCGAAGGGAGTATGGCACCGGATCCCGGGCGCTGCCGTCGGAATTCCGGCGCGGGTCTCAGAAGAGGACGATGCGGGCGCGGACCCGGCCGGGCTGTTCCCGGGCGTCGATGCTCGCCTGGCGCACCGTGACGCCCTGCTCCCGGGCGAGGCGGTCGAGCCAGAGGACCAGGGCCCCGAACTCGACGTCGTCGAGGGACACGGCGAGGGCGTCCTGCCCCTCGGGCTGGAAGCGGTTGAGGGTCAGCCCTTCGCTCCGGGCGGAGCTCGCGACCTCGCTGAGCAGGGCCTGGCCCGAGCGGCCGCCGGCCCCCTGGCGGGCCGCGGCGGCGGTCCGTGCCTCGTCCTGATGGGCGAGGATCCAGCGGTAGTCCTCGAGCGCGTCCGCGTGCCGGGCCCGGGCCACGGCGAGGCCGTCCCGGACCGGAACCCAGAGCAGGAGCCAGATCCCGACGACGGCGACGAAGGCCCCGAGGAGCTTCAGCACCCGCTGGTCCCGGGGGCTCTGGGTGGCGAACCACTGTCCCGCGACGGAATCCCGGAGCCCGGACGCCAGGCGTCCGGCGAGGCCCTGCAGCCGCGCCCTCACGCGCCCGCCCCCGCGGTGCCGACGCGCACGCGCGCCCGCACCCCCTGCTGTTCCTGGGTGGCGGAGTCGATGGTGACGGCGATGCCCTCGGCCTCGAGTCCGGCCTTGAAGCGGTCCACCACGGCGATGCCCGGGACGTTCATGTCGATGGCGAGGTCGCCGCGCTGGGCGTTCCAGTTCACGCTGCGCAGCTGCACCGCCTCCTGGCCGCTCATCTGCCCCGCCACGGCCCCGAGCAGGGCGAGGAAGCCGGGGCCCTCGCCGCCGCCGGTCGCGTCCACGAGGGCCTCGAGCTCCCGGCGCGGGTCGACGATGTTGCGGGTGCGCTGGGGCAGGACCTCGCGGAAGACCTCCACGGCCCGTTCACGCAGCCCCTCCGCGCGCTGCTCCAGCCAGGCGGCCTGCACGAGGCCCAGGGCGAGCGCGAGGACGAACCAGCCGGCCGCGAGGGCCACGGGCACCCGCCAGCGCCGGTCGCCGACGCGCTGCTCGCGGCGCGGCGCGAAGGCCCCCACGCGCAGCTCCGGTGCCGCGGCGGCGGCCTCCAGGCCCGCGCACAGATGCTCGAGGGGATCCTCCTCGAGGACCTCGCGAGCGAGCTCCACGGGCCGCTCCTGCGTCAGTGCCGCCTCGAGCTGCGCGAGGTCGAAGCCCTCGTCGTCCGCCGGCGCCAGCACGCGCACGCGCACGGGCGCCTCGCTCTCCGGCAGGCGCGCGCAGGCGGCTCCGGCGAGGGCGGCGAGGAGTTCACGCTCGGCGGCGAAGCCGCCGTCGAGGGTGCGCAGCAGGCAGCGGTCGCCCTCGACCAGGATCGCCAGGTCCGCGCCCTCGAGGCGCAGCCCGTCCACGTCCACGCGCGCGCTGCGCGGCTCGAGGTACTGCTCGGCCAGGACCGCGAGCCACTCCTGGAGGAGTTCCGGGCGCAGCGCCGCGACGGGGATGCGGCCGTCGGGCTCGCGGCGTCCGGCCGCGAGGTGCAGACCGTCCACGTCCTCGGCGAGGAACTCCTCGAACACGTAGGGCAGCGCCGCCTCGAGCTGGCGCCGGGAGCGGGCGGGGATGTTCAGGGCCGTGCGCAGCACCGCCTCGCCGGGGACGAGGAGCACCGCTTCGGCGGGCGCCTCGTCGCCGAGGCGCTCGGCGAGCGCCGCGAGCCCCTCGCCGAGCTCCGTCCGCTCGGCGTCGGCGCCGCGCTCCACGAGACGCCAGCGCCAGGGAGCGTCCGGGCGCCAGGGGGCGAGCACGTGCAGCGAGCGGATCATGCGTCCTCCAGCACCGGGTCGTCGGACTCCGGCACGCGGGCCCAGGTCTCGAAGCGCTTGCCGAGGTCCCGCGCGAGCACGTGCGTGGCGCCGGTCTCGGGATCCCGGTAGATCACGCTGCGTAGTGTAACCGCCCGCCCGCCCGTTTCCGCCCGCGCGAGCACCTCGAAGAAGCGGCTGCGCGTGGTCATGACGCCGAGCTCCGGGGCGAAGCCCGCTTCCCGCCCGGTGAGGTCCCCGGGCAGCGCCCAGGGGGTCTCCGGACGCGCGTAGGCCGCCGCCTGCGAGGCGTTCAGCCCCGGCGCCAGCGCGGCGAGGACCGGGCCGGGCGCCGTGTTCACGTTCACGAGGCGGATCTCCGGGGGCAGCGCGGCGACGTGGGGGGCGAGCCGGGCCCAGACCTCGGGGGTGACGTCGGGCAGCAGGCGCAGCTCCGTCACGGAGCGGAAGGGGCCGTTCGCGGTGCGGTAGGGAGGATCCTCCACGAGGTAGCGCCCGTCCTCGGCGCCCGTGCCCTGCACCTCCTGGTCCTCGTCGACCCAGTCCCGTACGGCGTCGGCGAGGGACGCATCGAGGCCCAGGGCCCCGAGCAGGCGCTTGAAACGGTCGAGGCTCGCGGCGTCGTCGAGGGCGTTGAGATTCAGCAGCCCGTCCAGGTCGCGCACGCGCAGCTCGAGGCGTCCCGGCTCGAGCTCGAAGGGCACCTCCCCCGCCTGCGCCCAGACGTCGTTGATTCCGTCCACGCGCGGGTTCGCGGCGTCCTCCTCGAAGTCCCGGAGCAGCAGCGTGCGCACCCAGGCCTCCGCGCCGAGGGCGTAGTCGAGGGCCTGGGTGCCGCGGAGCACCTGCCGCGTCTCGGCGACGGCGAGCCGGTGCCGCGCGAGCATGTTCACGGCGATGACGCTCGCGAGCGCCGCCACGAGCAGCACCGTGAGCAGCGCGACGCCGCGCTGGCGGGGGCGCTCAGGGCGCATCGGTGGCGGGCTCCGGGGGGTCGTCGGGGGGCGCGCCGTCGGCCGGGACGCCGTCCGCGGGCGGGGCCCCCTCCTCGCCGCCGGCGTCGCCGTCGCTCTCGAACTCGAGTCGCTCCGGGAGCGGCAGCAGGCGCTCCACGCGGCCCCAGGGCGCGGCCTCGAAGGCGACGCGCAGGGCCACGGCGGGCGGTGCCGATTCCGGATCCTCCCCCGGCAGGGGCACGTAGCCGGCGGACGGATCCGTCGGCGGCCAGACCTCCCACTCGGCGCCCTCCGCGTCGATCACCGTCACCGCGAAGGCGTCGACGCCCTCGAGGACGCTCTGCACGAGCGGATCGCTGTCCTCGGCGCGGTCGAGGACGGTCCAGAAGGCGCGCTCGAGCGTGCCCTCCTCGCCCAGGCGCCACTGCACGCGCTGAAGGTCGCTGCGGGGCAGTTCCAGCGGGTTGCGCCAGCCGTCGCGGGTGAAGGTGAGCACGCCGGGGAGTTCGGCGCGCAGCGCCGGCTCGGCATCCCCGAAGCGGTCGCGCACGGGCCGGTCCACGGCCTGCAGCAGATCCCGCTCCAGGCGGAGCACGGCGCGCTGCACGGCGAGAAGCCGGTCGCCCCGGGCCTCCGTGCGCGCCCGGGCGTCGACGATGCGCGTGAGGATCTGCGCCGAGAGCAGGCCGATGAGCGCGAAGATCGCGAGGGCCACGAGGACCTCGACGAGGGTGAAGCCCCCTGCCCGTCGCGTCGGGCGCGCCACGGTCAGTAGCGTCCCAGGAAGCCGACGACCCGGGCCACGCTCCCCTGCGCCCCCGCGGCGTCGAGCTCCGCCGGCACCACGCCGATCTCCACCCGGCGGAGCACCGGATCGTCCGTGGCGAGGATCTCCGTGGTCACGGTCCAGTCGCGGCCGGCGGAGGCCACCGTGTCCGTGCGCCGCCCCGTGGGCACCGGAGTCTGGGTGCCCCGGTACTCGAGCTGCAGGCGCACGAGCGCGTCCTGCGCCACCCAGGTGCCGAAGGTGCGCTGCTCGAGCATGCCCCCCTGCTGCACGAGTTCGCCGATGCGACCGTAGATGGTCACGGAGACCACGGCGACGATGCCGAGGGCCACGAGGATCTCGAGGAGCGTGAAGCCGGCGCCGCGCCGTCGCATCAGGCGTGCCCCGCGGCCCGCGCCGGCTCCGGCCGGGCGCTGAAGATCGTGGAGGCCGGCCCGCGGTCCTCGCCGCGCTCGAGGCGCACCGCGCCGTAGCCGTCGCTCGAGAGGATCCACACGAGATCGTCCCCGCCGCCCCGGTCCTCCTGCTCCACCCGGAGCGAGAAGGGGGTCATCTCCCCGCTCGACAGGAGCAGCAGCGCGGGCCGGTGCCGGCCCCGGAGCGGCCCGAGGACCTCGGGGGCGAGGTTCCGGTCCTCGATGCGCAGGCGCAGGGTCACGCCCTCGGGGAGCGCGTGCGCCGCGAAGGCGTCCCGGCCCTCGGCCGCCGGATCCCAGAGGCCGGTCTCCCCGTCGAGGATCAGCAGTCCGTAGCCCTCCCGCGTGAGCTCGAGCCCCCACTCCTCGCCGCCGGCGAGCGCCTCGCGCCGGGCCAGCTCGAGCACCCGCTGCAGGCGCTGCGCCTCCCGTTCGAGCTCGAGCTCCGGCCTGCGGTCTCCCGTGCGGACCACGGCGATGCCCGCGATCACCGCGATCACGAACAGGGTCACGAGGACCTCGATGAGCGTGAAGCCCGCGCTGCGCGCCGCGATCGGGTGCGGGGTCGGGCGCACGGCGATCAGAGGGTGTCTACAGGATGCCTGCCGTCGCGAGACGTACCCTGGGGCTGCCGGACAAGGCGTGAGGGCCGCAGCGAGTGGGAGCATGGCCGTCGCCCTGTGACCGCTCGATGGGGGCCTCACGACGCCGTCCGGCGGTTCCAGGGGGCGTCGCAGCAGGTAGGCATCATGCAGACACCCTCTCAGACGTCCTCGAAGGCGATGTCCGAGGCGTAGCCTTCGCCGCCTTCCTGGCCGTCGGCGCCGAGCGTGTAGAGCTGGAAGCCGTCGCCGCTCGAGATGTAGCGGTAGGGGTTGCCCCAGGGGTCCGTGGGCACCTTCTTCACGTAGCCGCCGGGGGCCCAGTTCTTCGGCTCCGGGAAGCCCGCGGGCTTGCTGACGAGCGCATCCAGGCCCTGCTCCGTGCTCGGGTAGGAGAAGTTGTCGAGCTTGTAGAGCTCGAGGGCGTTGCCGATCGAGCGCAGGTCGCTCTTCGCAGCCGTCACCTGCGCCTGGTCCTGGCGTCCGGCGAGGTTCGGCACGACGAGCGCGGCCATGATGCCGATGATCACGATCACCACCATGACCTCGATGAGCGTGAAGCCGCGCTGGCGGCGACGGAGGGAAGGACGAGTCATCGGAAAGCGTTCCTCACACGACGAGCTGGTTGAGATTCAGGATGGGGAGCAGGATCGCGAGCACGATGAGCAGCACGAGCCCGCCCATGACCAGCAGCATGGCGGGCTTGAGCAGCTCGAGGAGCGCCGTCACGACCCGCTGCAGGTCGCGCTCGAGATGCCGGGCCACGCGCCCGAGCATGGCGTCGAGGCTGCCGCTCGCCTCGCCGCTCGCCACCATGTGGAGCATGAGGGGCGGGAAGTCCCCCACCTCGTCCAGGGCCGCCCGCAGGGAGCTGCCCTCGGCCACGCGGCGCGTGGCGCGGTCGATGCGGGCCCGGAGCACCCGGTTCGAGACCACCTGCCCGGCGATGCGCATGGCCTCCACCAGGGGCACGCCGGCGGAGGTCAGGATCGAGAGCGTGTTCGCGAACTGGCTCGCGTTCGCCGTGCGCACGAAGCCGCGCGCGAGCGGCGCCCGCAGCAGGAAGCCGTCGAAGCGCAGCCGCGGTCCCGGGCGACGCAGGAGCTGGCCGAGGGCGACGCCGGCGGCGACGAGGGCGAGCAGGAGCAGCGCGCCCCAGTCCGCGAGGAAGGTCGACAGGGCGATGAGCACCCGCGTCAGCAGCGGCAGCTCCTGCCCGGTGTCGTCGTAGACGGAGACGATCTCCGGGACCACGTAGGCGAGCAGCCCGCCGACGATGAGCAGGGAGACGACCACGAGGATCACCGGGTAGAGCAGCGCCATCTGCACGTTCTGCCCGGATTCCTGGCGCCGCTCGGTGAAGTCCGCGAGGTTCTCGAGCACCTGCTCGAGGTGTCCCGAGTGCTCCCCCGCCGACACCGTCGAGCGATAGAGGTCGTCGAAGGCGGCCGGGAACTCGGCGAGGGCCGCGGCGAGCGAGTGCCCCTCCAGGACCCGCGCACGCACGGTCAGGAGCATGCTCGCGACCCGGGGCCGGTTCGCCTGCTGGGCGGCCGCGTTGAGCGCCTCCTCCACGGGCAGCCCGGAGCCGATGAGCGTGGCCAGGTGCCGCGTGATCATGGCGAGGTCGAGGGCCGAGAGGCCGCGCGCGAAGCGCAGCCCCCGCCCCGGGGAGCCCGCGGCCCGGGCCGCCGCCGCGTCCACGGACAGGGGCGCCCAGCCCCGGTCCCGGAGCTGCTGGCGGATCTGCCGGACGCTGTCGGCCTCGAGCACCCCCTTGCGGCGGCGCCCGGCGGCGTCCAGGGCGACGAACTCGTAGGCGGCCATCAGGCCCTCGCGGCTTCCGTGGACGGGATCATGGGCGGGTTCCCCTCGAATCGGGATCCGTGGTGCATCCGGCCCCGGTCACAGCCGCGGAGCGCGGCGCCGGGCCGGTGGCGGAATGCCTCACGGACGCTACTCCTCGCGGGTGACCCGGAGCAGTTCGTTGACGCTGGTGACGCCCTCGAGGACCCGGCGGCGGCCGTCCGCGAGGAGGCTGTCCGTGCGCGCGTGGGCGTGCCGCTCCATCTCCAGCTCCGAGGCGCCCGCATGGATCATCTCCCGCAGGGTCTCGTCCACGTGGATCAGCTCGTAGATGCCCGTGCGTCCCCGGTAGCCGCTGCCGTTGCAGAGGGGGCAGCCCGCCGGGTGGTAGACGGTCGGCGGGTTCGCCGGATCGACGCCGAGCGACGCGCATTCGACCGCCGTGGCGGGGGCCGGTTCCCGGCAGTGCGTGCACAGCACGCGCACGAGGCGCTGGGCCGCCATGGCCACGAGGCTCGAGGAGAGCAGGTAGGACTCGATGCCGATGTCCTGCAGGCGCGTCACCGCGCCCACGGCCGTGTTCGTGTGCAGGGTGGAGAGCACGAGATGGCCCGTGAGGGCCGCCTGGATGGCGATCTCCGCGGTCTCGAGGTCGCGGATCTCCCCGACCATGACCACGTCCGGGTCCTGACGGAGGATCGCGCGGAGACCGCGCGCGAAGGTCATGCCTGCCTTCGTGTTGACCTGGGTCTGGCCGATGCCCGGGAGGTTGTACTCGATCGGGTCCTCGACGGTCATGACGTTCAGCGTGTCGCTGCGGATCTCGCCGAGGCTCGCGTAGAGCGTGGTGGTCTTCCCCGACCCCGTCGGCCCCGTCACGAGGACGATGCCGTGGGGGCGGCTCACGACGTGGCGCATGAGCTCGAGGCCCTTCGGCGCCATGCCGAGATGCGCGAGGTCGAGGCGCCCGGCCTGCTTGTCGAGGAGGCGCAGCACCACCCGCTCGCCGTTCGCCGTGGGCAGCGTCGAGACCCGCACATCCACTTCCCGGCCACCGATGCGCAGCGTGATGCGGCCGTCCTGGGGCACGCGCTTCTCGGCGATGTCGAGGCGTGCCATGACCTTGATGCGCGAGACGAGCAGCGGCGCCAGCGCCCGCTTCGGGCGCACGATCTCCCGGAGCACCCCGTCCACGCGGAAGCGCACGACGAGATCGCGGTCGAAGGTCTCCACGTGGATGTCCGAGGCGTTCTCCTTGATGGCCTCGGCGAGGATCGCGTTGATCAGGCGGATGATCGGCGCGTCGTCCTCCTGGTCGAGGAGGTCCTCGGTCTCGGGGACGCGGTCGGCCAGGCTCGCGAGGTCGAGCTCGTCGCCGAGGTCCTCGACCATCTGCCGGGCCTCGGAGGAATCGCGGGCGTAGGTGCGCTCGAGGAGCGTCTCGAACTCGCCGTCCCCGACCTCGCGCCAGAACACGGGCACGCCGGCCATGCGCCGGGCCTCGGCGAGAGCGAGGGGCGAGACCCCGTGGCGGTAGGCGACCTCGACCGCGTCCACGGCCGCCGATCCTCCCTCGCTCCCGTCCCCGGCGAGGAGGAGCACGCCGTGGCGGCGCGCGAAGGCGAAGGGCAGCCGGCGCGGGCCCCGGGCCGGCGCGAGGAGCTCGTCCTCGGGCAGTTCGGGGGCAAGGTCCTCGGGGGTCTGGGCGGCAGCAGCGACGGCGTCCATCCGGCGCGGATCCTCGGAGCAGGCGATGCGGGAAGCATAGCAGCGCGGGGCCCTCGGCCCCCAGCGACCGCTGGGCACGACGCGCGCCCGGGGGGACACTGCCCTCGGAGCGGTCCGGAGCCCACGATGAACCTGAACGACGTCGACCTGAACCTCTTCGTGATCCTCGACGCCATCTACAGCGAGGGGAACCTGACCCGCGCCGGCGCCGTGATCGGCCTCTCCCAGCCCGCCATGTCCAACGCCCTCGCCCGCCTCCGCCGGGCCTGCGACGATCCGCTGTTCGTGCGCACGCCCCAGGGCATGGAGCCGACGCCGGTGGCGCGGCGCATGATCGGCCCCGCGCGCCAGGCCCTGCGCCTGCTCGGTGACGCGCTCCAGAGCGAGCGCGCCTTCGATCCCGCCGCCGCCGGGGACCGGTTCCGCCTGAGCATGGGCGACCTCACGGAGGCCCGGCTCCTGCCGCCGCTGCTGGCCCGCCTCGACGCCGAGGCCCCGGGCGTGGCCGTCGAGTCCTTCCAGGTGCCGCGGCGCGAAGTGCTGCGGGAGCTGGCGGCCGGGAGTCTCGACTTCGCCATCGACGTTCCGCTCCTCGACGACCCCAGCGTCCGTCACGCCCCCCTCTTCCACGATCGCTACGTGTGCGTCGTGCGCCACGGGCATCCGGAAGTGGGCGACGCACTGACCGTCGACGACTTCCTCGCGCTCCGGCACATCCACCTCTCGAGCCGCCCGCGCGGCGCCGGGCACGTGGACCTGGCCCTCGAGCGCCTCGGCCTGCGCCGGCGCATCGCCCTGCGGGCCCAGCACTACCTCATGGCGCCGGTGGTGGTGGCGCGCACGGACCTCGCGCTCACGGTCCCCCTCGGCTTCGCCGAGGACCTCGTGAACACCCATCCGGTACGGATGCTCGAACTGCCGTTCCCGGTCCCGCCCCTGGAGAGCCGGCTCTACTGGCACGCGAGCCGCGACCGCGATCCCGCGAACCGCTGGCTGCGCGAGCGTCTGCTGGAGCTCGCCGCGCCCTGAGCCGGACCGCTCCGAGCCCCCGCTCCGGGCCGGCGCCCGGCAGACCGTGGCTCCGCGGACGACCGCGGCGGTAGACTGCGCGGCAGCCCGCGCCGGGGGGCTCGGGAACAGCGGGAGAACGGGCCTTGGACTTCGTCGGTGCGCACATCCTCTCCGTGGACCAGTTCGACCGGAGCGCCGTCGAACGGGTCTTCGCCGTTGCCGACGAGATGCGCCCCTACGCGAGTCGACGGCGCGTCACCCGGGTCCTCGAGGGCGCGATCCTCGGCAACATGTTCTTCGAGGCGAGCACGCGCACGCGCATCAGCTTCGGCTGCGCCTTCAACCTCCTCGGCGGGGAGGTGCGGGAGACCACGGAGATCAAGGCCTCCTCCCTCGCCAAGGGGGAGTCGCTCCACGACACGGCGCGGGTGCTCTCCGGCTACAGCGACGTGATCGTCATGCGCCATCCGGAGGCGGGCTCCGTCGCCGAATTCGCCGAGGCGAGCCGCGTACCGGTGCTCAACGGCGGCGACGGCCCGAACGAGCATCCCACCCAGGCGCTCCTGGACCTCTACACGATCCGCAGGGAGATGGCGGGGCGCGACCGGGGTATCGACGACCTGCGCATCGCCCTCATCGGCGACCTGCGCTACGGCCGCGCCGTCCATTCCCTCGCCAAGCTCCTCGGCCACTACCAGCGCATCACCTTCACGCTCGTGAGCCCGCCGGAGCTGACGCTGCCGCCGGCGTACGTGGAGGACCTGCGCGCGGCCGGGCATCGCGTGACGCTCTCGCACCGGCTCGAGGAGGGCGTGGGCGAAGCGGACATCCTCTACGTCACCCGGACCCAGGAGGAGCGCTTCCCCTCCCCCGAGGAGGCCAACCGCTACCGCGGCCTGTTCCGCCTCAACCGCGCCATCTACACGCAGTACTGCGCGCCGAACACGGTGATCATGCATCCCCTGCCCCGGGATTCGCGCAGCGAGGCCCAGGAGCTCGCCCCGGACCTCGACTCGAACCCGAACCTCGCCATCTTCCGCCAGGCGGACAATGGCGTGCTCGTGCGCATGGCGCTCTTCGCGCTCACGCTCGACGTGGCGGACCGGGTGCACGAGGCGGCGCGGGACGTGCGCTGGTACACGGGCGCCCGGGAAGGCTGACCCGTCCGCCGCAATTCCGGGGACCGGAAACGACGACGCCCGGCACGAGGCCGGGCGTCGGGAGGGCGGGAAGCCGGTCCGCTCAGAGCTTCTGCTCGAGCTCCGGAACGGCGTCGAAGAGATCCGCCACCAGACCGTAGTCCGCGACCTGGAAGATCGGCGCGTCCTCGTCCTTGTTGATGGCGACGATGACCTTCGAGTCCTTCATCCCCGCGAGGTGCTGGATCGCGCCGGAGATGCCGACGGCGATGTAGAGCTCCGGCGCCACGATCTTGCCGGTCTGGCCGACCTGCATGTCGTTCGGCACGAAGCCCGCGTCCACCGCGGCCCGGGAGGCGCCCATGGCGGCGCCGAGCTTGTCCGCGAGGCCCTCGAGGATCTTGAAGTTCTCGCCGTTGCCCATGCCGCGGCCACCGGACACGACGACGCGCGCGGCCGTGAGCTCGGGACGGTCGAGCTTGACGATCTCCTCGTTCACGAAGCTCGAGATCCCGGCGTCGTGGGCCGAGGAGACGGCCTCCACGGACGCGGAGCCGCCCTCGGCGGCCACCGGATCGAAGGCCGTGTGGCGCACGGTGAGGACCTTGATCGCGTCGCTGCTCTGCACCGTCGCGATGGCGTTGCCGGCGTAGATGGGGCGCTTGAAGGTGTCCGCGGACTCGACTCCGACGATGTCGGAGATCATGGCGACGTCGAGCAGCGCCGCGACGCGGGGCATGAAGTTCTTGCCGTTCGTGCTGTGGGCGGAGAGCACGTAGGCGTGATCCTTGCCGAGCTCGGCCACGAGCGGGGCCACGTTCTCGGCGAGCTGGTGCGCGTAGCAGTCGGCGTCCGCGCAGAGGACCTTGCCCACGCCCTCGATCTTCGCCGCGGCTTCGGCGGCGGCGCCGCAGTCCTTGCCCGCGACGAGCACGTGGATCTCGTCACCGAGGGCCTTGGCCGCAGCGACGACGTTGCAGGTGACCGGATTGAGCGCGGCGTTGTTGTGTTCCGCGACGACGAGGATGCTCATGGGGACGTCCTTCCGCTGATCCGACTCAGATGACCTTGGCTTCGTTCTTGAGCTTCGTGACGAGCTCGTCGACGGACTCCACCTTGACGCCGCCCTGGCGCTCGGCCGGCGGCTCCACCTTCACGGTCTTGAAGGTCTGCTTCACCTCGACGCCGAGGTCGGCGGGGGTCAGGACGTCGAGGGGCTTCTTCTTCGCCTTCATGATGTTCGGCAGGGACGCGTAGCGCGGCTCGTTCAGGCGCAGGTCCGTGGTGACCACGGCCGGGAGCTTGAGCGCCACGGTCTGCAGGCCGCCGTCGACCTCGCGGGTGACGTTCACCGACTCGCCGTCGAGCTCGACCTTCGAGGCGAAGGTGCCCTGGGGCAGCCCTGCGAGCGCGGCGAACATCTGGCCGGTCTGGTTGTTGTCGGAGTCGATGCTCTGCTTGCCGAGGATGACGAGCTTCGGCTGCTCCTTCTCGTGCACCGCCTTCAGGAGCTTGGCGATGGACAGGGGCTGCAGCTCCTCGTCCGTCTCGACGTGGATGGCGCGGTCGGCCCCGAGCGCCAGCGCGGTGCGCAGCTGCTCCTGGCAGGCTTTGGGCCCGACGGAGACCGCGACGACCTCCTCGGCCGTGCCCGCCTCCTTCAGACGGACCGCTTCCTCGATCGCGATCTCGCAGAACGGGTTGACCGCCATCTTCACGTTGGCGAGGTCCACGTCGGAGTGATCGGCCTTCACGCGGACCTTCACGTTGTAGTCGATGACCCGTTTGACGGCGACGAGAACTTTCATGCGCACCAATCCTGTTGTCGGTTCGGCCCGGACGAGCGGCGAGGGAGACCGGTCGAGGTGGATCGAAGGGACCGGCCGGCGAAGCGGCGCGTATTCTGACGGCGGGTCAGATAGGGGTCAAGGACGCCCCCGGCCGGCCGCAGCGGGCTCCGGGCCCGGGCTCCGGGGCTTGGCCCTGCCGAGGACCGGGGCTGTATACTCGCGACCCCTCGCGACCGTGTGCCGCACACGGCGTGACGCCCACGGCGCCGGGTGGCGGCCTTCCCGCCGGAGCCCCGCGCCCGACCTGCCGGGGCCGGCACGCCCAGCCCGGTCCGCGCATCCAGACATCGAGGAGGTCCGTTGTGGAAGCGGTCGAACGCGAGTCGATGGAATTCGACGTGGTCATCGTCGGGGGCGGCCCCGCCGGTCTGTCCGCGGCCTGCCGGCTCATGCAGATCGCCGAGGAGAACGGCCGGGAACTGTCCGTGTGCCTCGTCGAGAAGGGCTCGGAGATCGGCGCCCACATCCTCTCCGGCGCCGTCGTCGAGCCCCGGGCGCTCGACGAGCTGTTCCCCGACTGGAAGGAGCGCGGCGCGCCCCTGAACAACCCGGTCACCGACGACGACGTCTACTACCTGCCGAACGAAGCCAACCGCGTGCGCATCCCGGGCTTCATGGTGCCGAGCGCGACGCACAACGACGGCAATCACGCGATCAGCCTGGGCAACCTCTGCCGCTGGCTCGGCGAGCAGGCCGAGGCGCTGGGGGTGAACGTCTTCCCGGGCTTCGCCGCCGCGGAGATCCTCTACGACGAGCAGGGCGCCGTGAACGGCGTCGCGACCGGGGACATGGGCGTCTCCCGCGAGGGCGAGCGCAAGGGGAGCTTCACCCCGGGCTACGAGCTGCGCGCGAAGTACACGATCTTCGCCGAGGGCTGCCGCGGCCATCTCGGCAAGCAGCTCATGGCGAAGTTCGACCTGCAGAAGAACGCGGGAACGCAGCACTACGCCATCGGCTTCAAGGAGCTGTGGGACGTCGCGGCGGAGAAGCACGTCCCGGGCAAGGTCGTGCACTCCATCGGCTGGCCCCTGAACGAGAACGGCGGGACCACCGGCGGCGCCTTCCTCTATCACCTCGAGAATCAGCAGGTGGTGGTGGGCCTCATCGTCGACCTGTCCTACTCGAACCCGCACCTCTCGCCCTTCGACGAGTTCCAGCGCATGAAGCTGCACCCGCTCTACCGGGAGACGCTCGAGGGCGGGACCCGCGTCTCCTACGGCGCGCGGGCGATCGTCAAGGGCGGCCTCCAGGCGCTGCCCGAACTCACGGTGCCGGGCGCGGTGCTCGCCGGCGACGACGCCGGCTTCCTCAACTTCCTGAAGATCAAGGGCAGCCACACGGCCATGAAGTCCGGCATGCTCGCGGCCGAGGCCGTGGGGGACAAGCTCCTCGAAGGCTCCGAGGGCGGCGAGCCGGTCCCGGGCTACCGGGAGCGCTTCGAGCACTCCTGGCTCCACGAGGAGCTGCGGACCGCGCGCAACGCCGGGCCGGCCATGCACAAGCTCGGCATGCTCGGCGGCTCCGCCTTCACCTGGGTGGACCAGACGATCTTCGGCGGTCGCCTGCCCTTCACGCTGTCGGACCCGATGCCGGACCACGCGACGCTCAAGCCCGCTTCGAGCACGAAGAAGCCCGCGTATCCGAAGCCGGACGGCGTGCTCGTCTTCGACAAGCCCTCTTCCGTCTACCTCTCGAACACGAACCACGAGGAGGACCAGCCCTGCCACCTGGTGCTCTCGGACCCGTCGATTCCCATCGGCGAGAACCTGCCGAAGTACGACGAGCCGGCGCAGCGCTACTGCCCCGTGGGCGTCTACGAGGTGGTCGAGGAAGCCGACGGTCCGCGCTTCGTGATCAACGCGCAGAA
>JAZBPF010000388.1:0-2799 GCA_036351515.1 Pseudomonadales bacterium
CCGTCGCCGCGAGTACCTCGCTGACCGACGGAATCGACAGGTCCACCGCATGCTGCTGCGCCAGCCGCGCGAGGCGACCCGGATGCAGCAGGAAGTGCAGCGTGTGCTCCGCTGCGGCCTCGGCCGGCGTCACCGCGTCGAAGGCGAGGCCGGTCCGGGCCGGCGGACTCTCCCGGGTGCGCCGCTCGCCGTGGCTCTTGGGGAGCACCACATCGAGGAGCGCCGGGGGCGGCGCCAGCACCTCCGCGGACAGGGTCCGCAGCAGCAGGTCGAGCGCCGCCCGCTGAGTCTCGCCGTCCACGGGCGTCTGGCCGGCCGGTGCACCGTCGCCCTTCAGCGCATAGCGGTAGTCGAGCCCCGCCACGAGATGCGCCGCCGCTTCCGTCTGGTACCGGTGCAGGAAGTAGACGGGCACGAACAGCTCCTGCAGATCGGAATAGGGGGCTCCGGCGGGCAGGGTGTCCGGACCAAAGGTCTCCAGTGCACGGGCCCGGACTGCCAGCAGGCGCTCCAGCTCCGCGAGCGGTTCGCCGCCGTTGTCCCACAGATGCGCGTTCGGGTGGGCCGCGTCCGCGGGCCGCGCCTCGGCGTCCGACAGGAACCGCAGCCCGGCCGTCCGGGCCGCCGAAACGATACGTTCCAGTGCCTCGGCCTCCTCCTCCGGCGCGAAGTCCCCGTAGCCATAGGCGATGGCATGCCGATCCCAGGCCCCGACGCCGACGTCGTAGGCGTCCTCGAGCGAGACCTCGCCGTCGGCGTCGAGCGTGAGGCGCGGGTGCGGATAGTCCATGACCGACGTGCCCCCATCGGCGCTCGCCACGTAGTTGTGAGAGAGGCCGAGCGTGTGGCCCACCTCATGGGCCGCGAGCTGGCGGATCCGCGCCAGGGCCATCTCCGTGGCGGCCGCGGGGTCTCCGCCCTCACCGAAGGGTGCCGTCAGGGCGCGGGCGATACGCAGGTCCTGACGCACGCGAAGCGAACCGAGCGTGACGTGCCCCTTCAGGATCTCCCCCGTGCGCGGATCGCGCACCGAGGAGCCGTAGGACCAGCCCCGCGTGCTCCGATGGACCCACTGGATCACGTTGTAGCGCACGTCCATTGGGTCCGCGTCCTCGGGCAGCAGCCGGACCCGGAAGGCGTTCTCGTAGCCCGCCGCCTCGAAGGCGTCGTTCCACCAGGACGCGCCCTCGATCAGCGCCGAGCGGATCGGCTCCGGCACGCCCGGATCCACGTGGTAGACGATGGGCTCCACGGGCGGGCTCTGCTCGGCGTCCGGATCCTGCTTCGCGAGCCGGTGCCGCGGGATCACCCGCCGTACTAGATCCGCCTCCAGCGGCTGCGCGTAGTCCACCCAGTCGTGGGACCAGAAACCGCTCATGGGATGGAAGGCGCGGGGGCGGTAGCCGTCCTCCGGCAGTGCCACGAGGGAGTGGTGCGTGTGTACGGTCACCGCCGTCGCCTCGGGCACCACGGTCCCGAGCTGCTCGCCCTCTGGCGCTCCGGTGAAGGTCAGCACCGCCTCGAGCTCCGTGTTCCGCGGGAAGGCCTTGGTCCGGTCCAGGTACGGCGCGGAACGCCCCGCGTCCACGGCGAAGCTGCCTTCACCGGCCTCCTTCAGGCGCGCGGCGAGCGCGTGGCTGTCCGTCAGCAGGAACGGCGTGTAGTCGATCACCGTCGCCGCCTCGTCCCACGCCACCACGTCGAAACCCCAGAGCACGGAGGTCCCGAAGGCCGTCTCCACGGCGAGCCGTTCCGCGGCGCTGTCGCTGTCCGCCCGATATTCGGTGTTCCGCTCCCGCAGGAGCACACGCCGGCCGAACCGCTCGAAGGCGACGAGCCGGGTGTCGTGGAGCTGGCCGCGGTCCAGCCCGAGATCGTTCGATCCGACGCCACGGGGAAGGCTGCTCTGGAAGATGAAATCGCCCTGATCCGCGGGGATCTCCAGATACACGGCCGCCGTGTCTTCGTCCACGAGCAGCGGGAAGTAGCCCTCCACCCGGCGCTTGTCCTCGGCGAACGCCTCCGGCGTTGGCAGCGGCTCGGCGGCCTGGACAGGTGCCAGTAGGACGAGCAGGGGGAGCAGGAGGAGCAGGGCAGGGCGCGACACGGGTGTTCTCCGGCGACGGTGGTCGGCCGCCGGATCATCGACGAGCCTGCCGGGCCCCGCAAACGCCCGCTCGTCTCGAGGCGCCCTGTAGGAGCCGGCGTCAGCGGCGACGTCTTCCGCGTTGGGGCCTCTGTCGCCGCTGAAGCGTGTTCCCACAGGGGCCGCGCCTTCAGCCGGGAGTCATGGAACCCTGCCTCCCGAGCCCACGGCCCGACCGCCCCGGGGATTCCACCGCACACCGGCGCGTACTGGCGACCGGCCACCGTTGCCGCTATGTTCCGGCACATTCCGCAGAGCCCCGGGAGGGCGCCATGCTGCCGGCGCTGGACAACGCGAGAGTGGCCGTCATCGGACTCGGCTACGTGGGCCTGCCCCTCGCTACCGCCTTCGGCCGCCACTTCCCCACCACCGGCTTCGACATCAGTACGCGGCGCATCGAGCAGCTGCGCGCGGGGCGCGACGTCACCGGCGAGGTCTCGGCGGAGGAGCTCGCCGCAAGCCCCCGTCTTGGGGTCACCGCCGATGAGGCGGAGCTGAAGGCGGCCAACGTCTACATCGTCACCGTTCCCACCCCCATCGACGAGGCCAAGCGCCCGGACATGCACGCCCTGGTCTCCGCCAGCGAGACCGTGGGCCGCGTCATCGGCCCCGGCGACGTGGTGATCTACGAGTCCACGGTCTACCCCGGCGCC
>JAZBPF010000389.1:0-2529 GCA_036351515.1 Pseudomonadales bacterium
ATGACGAGCCCCGAGGCGGCCTCGCGGCGCAGCTCCTGGAGCTGCTGGATCGTGTCCTGGACCGCGTACTGGGCCTCCTCGCCGAACTTCTCGACGGCCTCGGCCAGGCTGCCGGCCTCGATCTCGAAGTTGATGGGCAGTGTGCCGCCGGGGGTCATGAGGGACGCCTGGCCCACGTAGCGGACCGGGCGGTCCGGGTCCTCGTCGCCGTTCGGCTTCACGGGCACGAGGCGCTGGATCGTGCCGACGCGACGGTCCGTGAAGACCTCCTCGCGATAGAGTTCGTCCGTCTGCATGCGGATGTCTTCGGCGCTGGGTTCGCTCACGGCGCACTCCTGTCGGGGTTCTGGACGGGCGTCATGATGCCGGAGCACCGGGAGCGATGCCAAAGGTCCGGCGCGACGAGCGGTGCGTCGACCGGGGGACAGGACCCCGTGCTGCGCGTATGATCCGCGGCGCGCCGGCTGGAATCCGGTCTTCGTTCGGCGCCCTGCGAGTCGGCCGTCCCGGCCACCGTCGAAAGCTCATCATCCCATCGCGTACACCGCCTGACCGGCAGCTCCGCAGCGTGCGGACACGAGGCCGTGTCAGGAGAAATGCATGTCCGCATTCCAGGATCTCGGCCTGCGGGCCGAGCTCGTCCGTGCCGTTTCCGAACAGGGCTACACCACGCCCACCCCCGTGCAGACCGCGGCCATCCCGCCGGTCCTCGAAGGGCGCGACCTCATGGCCGCCGCCCAGACCGGCACGGGCAAGACCGCCGGCTTCACGCTGCCGCTGCTCCAGCGCCTCGTGGAGACGCCGGTGGACGGGCCGCGACGCGTGCGCGCCCTCGTGCTCGTGCCGACCCGCGAGCTCGCCGCCCAGGTCGCCGAGAGCGTGCGCGTCTACGGCGCGCACCTGCCCCTGCGCTGCGCCCTCGTCTTCGGGGGCGTGGGCCTGAATCCGCAGATCGCCGAGCTCAAGCGCGCGCCGGAGATCCTCGTGGCCACGCCCGGCCGGCTCCTCGACCTGGCCGCGCGCCGGGCCGTGGACCTCTCGCGCATCGAGGTGCTCGTCCTCGACGAGGCCGACCGCATGCTCGACATGGGCTTCATCCACGACATCCGCAAGGTGCTCGCACTGCTGCCGAAGCGCCGGCAGAACCTGCTCTTCAGCGCCACCTTCGCCGACGAGATCCGCAACCTCGCCGAGGGGCTCCTCGACCGCCCCGTGCAGGTCGAGGTCGCGCGTCGCAACGCCACCGCCGACACGGTGGCGCAGCGCTTCGTGGAGGTGGACGCGGGCCGCAAGCCCGAGCTCCTGATCCATCTGCTGGAGGAGAACGGCTGGGATCCCGTGCTCGTCTTCACGCGCACGAAGCACGGGGCCAACCGCCTCGCGCAGAAGCTCGTGAAGGCCGGCGTCGAGGCCGAGGCCATCCACGGCAACAAGAGCCAGAACGCGCGCACCCGCGCCCTCGAGGGCTTCAAGGACGGCCGCGTACGCGTGCTGGTCGCCACGGACATCGCCGCCCGGGGCCTCGACATCGACGGCCTGCCGCAGGTGGTGAACTTCGAGCTGCCGAACGTCCCCGAGGACTACGTGCACCGCATCGGCCGCACGGGCCGGGCCGGCGCCACCGGATCGGCCCTGTCCCTCGTCTCCGCCGACGAGCGCAAGCTGGTGCGGGGCATCGAGCGGGTGCTCAAGCGGCAGCTGCCCCTGGAGCGGCTCGACGGCTTCGTGCCCACCGGGCGCCCGGCGCCGGTGGAGGACGACCGCCCCCCGCGCGGGGCACGGCCGCCCCAGGGCCGCGGACGCGGTGCCCCGAGCGGGAACCGCGACCCCCGCGGTGGTCAGGGCAACCGCCAGGGCCAGGGCCGCAGCGCCCAGGGGTCGTCCGCGCGTGCGTCGTCCGCGAGTGCGGGCGGTACCGGCGCCCCGCGCCGCCGGCGTCGCCGGGGCGGCGCCGGGCGCGCGGCCGCCTGAGTCAGCCCTTCGCGGCGATCGCCTCGATCTCCACCACGGCGCCGGGCAGCAGCAGCCCGGAGATCACCGTGGAGCGGGCCGGCGGGCCTTCCGGAAAGTACTCCGCGTACACCCGGTTGTAGTCCGCCGCGTGGGCGGCGTCCGTGAGGAACGTCGTCACCTTCACCACGTCCCCGAGGCCGCACCCGGCCTCGGCGAGCACTTCCTTGAGGTTCTCCAGCGCCTGCCGCGTCTGGCTCGCCGCGTCCGGTCCGGCGAGGGCGCGGTCCGGGCCCACGCCGAGCTGCCCCGACGCGAACACGAGGCCGCCGGCGGCGATCGCCCGGGACAGGGGCAGGGGACGTCCGTTCAGTTCCATCGGTGCGCCGATCACGGTGCGGGGCATGGGGTTCTCCTCCAGGGCGAGTGCGGCGAGCATACCGCTTCGTCCGTCCGCCGCGGTGCCCGGGAGTCCTCCGTGAACGCAGCCCCGCCCCTCGTGTTCCATGCGGGCCCGCGCCTGCGCGCGCACGTCGCCCGCGAGGGCTTCCGGCTGGCCGACTTCGGTACGGTCCTCGG
>JAZBPF010000390.1:0-3726 GCA_036351515.1 Pseudomonadales bacterium
CGGTGCCGGCATGGAGGTGCTCGAGGCCGAGGTGGCCGAACTCGAGGGCACGACGATCCCCGGCGAGGTGGTCTTCCGGCTCTACGACACCTACGGCTTCCCCGTGGATCTCACCGCGGACGTCGCCCGGGAGCGCGGCCTCGTCCTCGACCTCGAGGGCTTCGAGGAGGAAATGGAGGCGCAGCGTCGCCGCGCCCGCGCCGCGAGCCGCTTCGCCGCCGGCGGCGCGGACGAACTGGTCGTGGACGGCGACGTCGAGTTCACAGGCTACGAGGCCCTCGAGCAGGACGCCCGGGTCGTCGCGCTCCTGCGCCGCGGGGACGGCGCGCCGGAATCGGTGCGGGCGCTCGAGGCCGGGGAGGCGGGCATCGTGGTCCTGGACCGGACGCCCTTCTACGCCGAGTCCGGCGGCCAGGTCGGCGACCGCGGGCGCATCGAGCATCCGCAGGCGGCCTTCGAGGTGGAGGACACCCGTCCCGGCGGGGCGCAGCACCTCCACGTCGGGCGCCTCGCCTCGGGGCGCCTCGCCGTGGGCGACGGCGTGCGGACCCACGTGGACGGGGAGCGTCGCCGCCGCACGGCCCTGAACCACTCGGCCACGCACCTGCTCCACGCGGCCCTGCGCGAGGTCCTCGGCACGCACGTCGAGCAGAGGGGCTCGCTCGTGGCGCCGGACCGGCTGCGCTTCGACTTCTCGCACTACCAGGCGCTCACCGACGAGGAGCTCGCGCGCATCGAGCGGCGCGTGAACGAGGAGATCTGGCGCAACACGGACGTGAGCACGGAAGTGATGGACTTCGAGGCCGCCCGCGCCGCCGGCGCCATGGCCCTCTTCGGCGAGAAGTACGGGGACCGGGTGCGCGTGCTCACCATGGGCGAGGGCTGGTCCGTCGAGCTCTGCGGTGGAACGCACGTGCGCCGCACGGGGGACATCGGCGCCTTCCGCATCGTCGCCGAGCAGGGCGTGGCGAGCGGCGTCCGGCGCATCGAGGCGGTGACCGGCCCCGGGGTCCTCGAATGGATGGACCGGAGCGACGGCGCGCTCGCGCGCGTGGCGGAGCTCCTGCGCAGCAGCCGCGACGACGTCGAACGGCGCGTGCAGGCGCTCGTGGAACAGAACCGGCAGCTCGAGAAGCAGGTCGCCCAGCTCGAGGGGCGCCTCGCCTCCGCGCAGGGCGCGGAACTGGCCGACGCGGCGGTGCAGCTCGAGGGGGGCGTGCGCGTGCTCGCGACGCGGATCCCCGACGTCGATCCGAAGGCGCTCCTGACGACCCTCGATCAGCTCAAGAACAAGCTCGGTTCCGCCGTGGTGGTACTCGGCACCGTGCACGAGGAGCGGGTGGCCCTCGTGGCGGGCGTGACCGGCGACCTGGTCCAGCGGGTGCGCGCCGGCGATCTCGTGCAGTGGCTCGCCCCGAAGGTCGGCGCCCGCGGCGGCGGCCGTCCCGACATGGCGCGTGCCGGGGGCGGGGACCGGCCCGAGGCGCTCGACGACGCCCTCGGCGAGGTCGCCGACTGGGTGGCCGAACGCCTGCGCTGAGCGCCCCCGGAGGCATCGTCCGCCTGCGCCCGCGCGCCTGCTGCACGTCCCGATCGGCGTCGCCCGCGGAAGCGGCTCCGCCTGCGTCGTCGGTGGCAAACCCAGCGGCCCCTGCTCCGGCGGACGCCCTCGATCGCGCCACGGCCGGCCCGGCTCGCCGGCTCCGCATGCGGGCGGATCGGGCCGCCCGCGACGGCGCTCGAAGGTTTCACAGACTCGGAGCCGCCGTCGGGGCGGCCTGACGGGGAACGGGGACGGACACGAGCGACCATGGCACTGTGGGTGGAGAAGTACGGCGGGACCTCCGTGGGTTCCGTGGAGCGCATCCGCGCGGTCGCGACCCGGGTCGCGGGACACGTGGCCGCCGGCCATCGCGTGGTGGTCGTGGTCTCGGCCATGAGCGGGGAGACGAACCGGCTCGTGGAGCTCGCCCGTGCCGTGCGCGAGGAGCCCGATCCCCGGGAGCTCGACGTGCTGCTGGCCTCCGGGGAGCAGGTCTCCATCGCCCTCACGGCCATGGCGCTCGGCGCCGTCGGGGTGCCGGCCCGCTCCTGGCTCGCCGATCAGGTGCCGATCCGCACGGACGGCCGTTTCACGCGCAGCCGCATCGAGGCCATCGACACGGAGCGGCTGCGGGCGGACCTGGACGCCGGTCGGGTTCCGGTGATCGCCGGATTCCAGGGCGTCGACGCCGAGGGCAACGTGACCACCCTGGGGCGCGGGGGCTCGGACACGACCGCGGTGGCCGTCGCCGCGGCCCTCGGCGCGGACGAGTGCCGCATCTACACGGACGTGGACGGGGTCTACACCACCGACCCGCGCGTGGAGCCCCGGGCGCGGCGGCTGCCCCGGGTGACCTTCGAGGAGATGCTCGAGATGGCGAGCCTCGGCTCGAAGGTGCTCCATCCGCGCTCCGTGGAGTTCGCGGGGAAGTACGCCGTGCCGCTGCGGGTCGTCTCCAGCTTCGGCGACGACGAGGAAGGCACGCTCATCACCACCGAGGAGTCGAACGCGATGGAACAGCCCCTGGTCTCGGGCATCGCCTTCACGCGCGACGAGGCGAAGATCACCGTGCAGGGCGTCCCCGACGTGCCGGGCATCGCCTCCCGGGTGCTGGGGCCCGTGAGCGCGCGCGGGATCGAGGTCGACATGATCGTGCAGAATGTGGGGGCGAGCGGCCTGACCGACTTCACCTTCACGGTGAAGCGCGGCGACTACCGGGCGGCGCTGGCCGTCGTGGCCACGGCCGCGCGGGAGATGGGGGCCGGGGAGGTCCGCGGCGACGACCGCATCGTGAAGGTGTCGGTGGTCGGCGTGGGCATGCGCTCGCACGCGGGCGTGGCCACGCGCATGTTCGACGCGCTGGCGGAGGAGAACATCAACATCCAGATGATCTCCACCTCCGAGATCAAGATCTCCGTCGTGATCGACGAGAAGTATCTCGAGCTCGCCGTCCGGACCATCCACGAGGCCTTCGGCCTCGCGGGGAACGCGGTCGCGGAGGCGTGAGCAGGCAGGGGGCGGTCTCGGTCGGACCGCTCCCGGAGCAGGGCCCGGAGTCCGTGTGACGCCGGGGAGCACGAGGGGTGACCCGGGCGGCGTGGACCAGGGAGCGGTCCCCGGGAAACCGGAACAGGAGAAAGGTCCCAGAGGGAAGAATGGGGTCGATGCGCCTCCCCGTCGGACGGGGTGCGGGCGCCGCGGAGAGACACGAGATGCTCATTCTCACCCGCAGGGTCGGCGAGACACTCATGATCGGCGACGAGATCACCGTCACGGTGCTCGGCGTCAAGGGCAACCAGGTACGACTCGGCGTCAGTGCGCCGAAGGACGTCGCCGTGCATCGGGAGGAGATCTACCAGCGGATCCGCGCCGAGGACGGTGCGGCCGACGGCGGGGTCGAGGAGGGCTGAAGCGGACCGGCGCCGGGCCCCGATCGTGGGATTCCGGGCCATGCATGCTATGCTCTCGTACCTCGGAGAGATGGCCGAGTGGTCGAAGGCGCTCCCCTGCTAAGGGAGTATGGGTCAAAAGCCCATCGAGGGTTCGAATCCCTCTCTCTCCGCCAGCCAGCAGGACGGGGAACGGCGAGAGCGGAGCCCATTCGATCCCGTGACACGCCGTCCCCGTCGCTCCCGTCTTCCGCTCCTCGCCTGCGTCGCGCTGTCGCTCTCCGGACCGGCGGA
>JAZBPF010000391.1:0-7291 GCA_036351515.1 Pseudomonadales bacterium
ACCTCCTCCTCGCTCATCTCCTGCGCGCCGACGGCGGCGGGCAGGACGAGCAGGGCGGCGGTGGCGAGCGCGGTCGGGATGCGGATGCGGACCATGGAAGTTCCCCCTCGAAGCGTCGTCAGGGCTCGAGGGTGAAGCGGTCCGCATCCCTCCAGGCCGGAAAGTCGCGGCGCAGCGCCTCGAGCGGCCCGGCCTCGAGTCGCAGGCGGATCGTCTGCGCGGAACCCGCGCCGAAGGCACGATTCCCGCCGAGCGGATCCCAGATGCCGCTGCCACCGGCGTACTCGACGCCGTTGCCGTCCCGTCCCACGAGATTGACCGCCGCGAGCCAGCACTGGTTCTCGATGGCCCGCGCCGTGAGGAGCGCGCGCCACTGCTCGGCCCGCGGTGCCGGCCAGTTCGCGACGTAGAGCAGCAGGTCGTAGTCGTCGCGGTTGCGGCTGAAGACCGGGAAGCGCAAGTCGTAACACACCTGCGGACAGATCCGCCAATCGCGGAAGGGCACCACCAGCCGCCGCGTACCGGGCGCGTAGTGCTCGTGCTCGCCGGCCATGCGGAACAGGTGGCGCTTGTCGTAGTGGTGCAGGGCGCCGTCCGGCAGCGCCAGCAGGAAACGGTTGTAGTGGCGCCCGCCGTCCTCGATCACCACGCTGCCGCAGACCCCGGCGTCGAGGTCCCGCGCGCGCTCGCGCAGCCAGGCGACCGTGGGCCCGTCCATGGTCTCGGCCACCTCCGTGGACGCCATGGTGAAGCCCGTGGAGAACATCTCCGGCAGCACCACGAGGTCGACGCCGCCGCCGGCGAGGTCCCGGAGCAGCCCGTCGAAGTGCGCGCGGTTCGCGGCGGGGTCGTGCCAGTGCGTCGCCGTCTGCAGCAGGGCGAGGCTCAGATCGCGCACAGCAGCTCCGCGGCGCGCACGAGGGTCGCGTCGTCCTTGGCGAAGCAGAAGCGCAGCATCCGGTCGCCGGGGGGCTGCCGGTAGAAGACCGACACGGGGATCGACGCGATGCCGCGCTCGACGGTCAGACGCCGGGAGAGCGTCACGTCGTCCTCGTCGCTCAGCGCCGAGTAGTCGAGAAGCTGGAAGTAGGTCCCCGCGGCCGGGGCGAAGCGGAAGCGCGAGCCCGCGAGGAGGCTGCAGAAGCGGTCGCGCTTGGCCTGGTAGAACGCGGGCAGGCCGAGATGGTGCTCCGGATGCGCCTCGAGGAAGTCCGCCAGCGCCAGCTGCACCGGCGTGATGGAGGTGAAGGTCACGTACTGGTGGACCTTGCGGAACTCCGTCGTCAGCGCCGGCGGCGCCACGCAGTAGCCGATCTTCCAGCCCGTCACGTGGTAGGTCTTGCCGAAGGACGAGACCACGAAGGCGCGCTCGGCGAGGGCCGGCCGGCGCAGCAGGCTCTGGTGCGCCGCGCCGTCGAAGACGATGTGCTCGTAGACCTCGTCCGCGAGCAGGTACACGCCCGTGCCCCGCACCACGTCCTCGAGGGCGTCGAGGTCCTCGGGCCCGAACACGCTGCCCGTGGGGTTGTGGGGCGAGTTGACGATGATCAGCCGCGTCCGCGGCGTGATCGCGTCACGCACCGCGTCCCAGTCCACCCGGTAGTCCGGCGCCGCGAGCGGCAGGTGCACGCAGCGCCCACCGGCGAGCTCCACGGCCGGCTCGTAGGAGTCGTAGGCCGGATCGAAGACGATCACCTCGTCGCCGGGGCGGACCACGGCGTGAATGGCGCAGAAGAGCGCCTCCGTGGCGCCGGAGGTGACCGTGATCTCGAGGTCGGGATCCACGGTCCGCCCGTAGAGGGCCCGCACCTTGCCCGCGACCGCGGCACGCAGGGACGGCACGCCGGTCATGGGCGCGTACTGGTTGCGCCCGCCCGTGAGGTAGTGGTGCACGCGCGCCAGGAGCTCCGGCGGCCCGTCGAAGTCCGGGAAGCCCTGGGACAGGTTCAGGGCGCCGTGCTCCTGGGCGAGTGCAGACATGACCGTGAAGATCGTGGTCCCCACGGCGGGCAGCTTGCTCTCGGGCATCGGGGCGGCCGCGGCGTCCACGGCCCGGGCGGCGTCGGTCACGACGAACGATCCCTCAGGTGGGTTCCGGCGAGCACCGCACGAGGAGCTTGCCGACGTTCTGCCCGTCGAAGAGCCGGTTCACGGCCTCCGGCGCGTTCTCGAGCCCGTCGACGACGTCCGTGCGGTAGTGGATGCGTCCCTCGGCGAGCCACTTCGCCATCTCGGCGATGCCCTCCGGGAAGCGCGGGAAGTAGTCGATGATGATGAAGCCCTTGATGAGCACCCGCTTCATCAGCGTCATCTGGTAGTTCTTCGGACCGGGCGTGCCTTCCCCGGTCTCCTCGTCGTTGTAGTGCGCGATGAGGCCGCAGAGCGGAACCCGCGCATTCAGGTTCAGGCGCTTGAAGACCGCATCGCTCACGGGCCCGCCGGTGTTCTCGAAGTAGACGTCGATGCCGTCGGGACAGGCCGCCGCGAGTTCCGCGTCGAGATCGGCCGTCTTGTAGTTGATGGCGGCATCGAAGCCGAGGTCGTCCACCAGGTGCCGGCACTTGTCGTCCGAGCCCGCGGTGCCGACCACGCGGCAGCCCTTGATCTTCGCGATCTGCCCGACGATGGAACCGACGGCACCGGCGGCGGCGGAGACCACGACGGTCTCGCCGGGCTGCGGCTTGCCGATGTCCAGGAGGCCGAAGTAGGCGGTCATGCCCGTGGCGCCGAGGACGCTCATGTAGGCGTCGAGCGGGACGCCCGGGGTCCGCGGCATCTTCGTCAGACCCTGACCGCCCTCGGACAGGTAGTGCGACTGCCAGCCCCACATCCCCTGCACCACGTCACCGGGCGAGAAGTCCGGATGGCCGCTCGCCTCGACCACGCCGAGCGTGCCGCCGCGCATGACCTCGCCGAGCTCCACCGGCGGCATGTACTGCTCCATGTCACTGGCCCAGATCCGGTTGGTCGGGTCGAGGGAGAGATAGACCGTGCGCACGAGCACCTGGCCGTTCCCGGGTTCCGGAAGCTTCGTCTCGCTCCAGTCGAAGTCCTCGCGCGTGATGCGGCCCTGGGGCCGGCGCTTCAGGACCCAGGCGTGCCCGACGGTCTCACCCATGGTGCGGTCTCCTCTCCTGTGGACGGCGGAGCTTACCGCCCCGGTCGTCGGCACGTCACCGGATCGCCCGCCCGTCGCGGCCCGGCGCGGATCCATCGACGGATTTCGATGGATTCTTGCCGCCCCGGAGCCGGCCTGCAAGAATGCATCGTTTCCCCCGACCGACGTCTCCATGAGCCGCAGCGCCCGCCGACCGTCCAGTGCCGCCCCCGCGCCCGAAGAGCCGCTCCTGCCGGTGCTCCGCGCCTGCGCGGACCCGGTGCGCCTGACGATCCTGCGGCTGCTGGCCCGGGACGCCTTCGCCGTGGCGGAACTGGCCACGGTGCTGGGCCTCGGCCAGGCCACGGTCAGCCACCATCTGAAGCAGCTCGTGGAGGCGGAGCTCGTCACGGCCCGCCGCGACGGCACGCACAGCTACTACCGGCGCGCGCCGACGCCCGCTGCCGGGGCCGGTGCGCCGGTGGCCGCGACGATCCTCCAGGCCCTGGACGCGCGTCCCCTTCCGGAGGAGACCGCGGCCGCCGTGGACGCGGTCTTCGAGACCCGCGCCGAGCGCAGCCGCGTGTTCTTCGAGCGCCACGCCGAGGACTTCGACGCCGCCCGGGAACTCATCGCCACCCCGGACCGCTACCTCACGGAGCTCGCGGACCTGCTTCCGGAGCGCGGGGCCCGCGCGCTCGAGGTGGGGCCGGGCCTCGGCGAGTTCCTGCCGACGCTCGCCGAGCGCTTCGGGACCGTCGTCGCCCTCGACGTCTCGCCGCTCATGCTGGAGCGGGCGCGGGCCCGCTGCGAGCGGGCCGGCCTGACCCACGTGCACTTCGAGGCGGGCGAGCCCCCGGCCCCGGACGGACGGCCCCGCCCCGCGGCCCTGGCCGAGCCCTTCGACGCGGTCGTGATCGCCATGGTGCTGCACCACGTCCCGCGCCCCGAGACGCTGCTGACCCGCTCCGCGGCGCTGCTCGCCCCCGGCGGCGTGCTCCTCGTCGCCGAGCTCTGCCCCCACACCCAGGACTGGGTGGGCGAGGCCTGCGGCGACGTCTGGCGCGGCATCGACCCGGACCGCCTCGACGGCTGGGCGCGCGAGGCGGGCCTCGAACCGGGCCCCGGCCAGTTCCTCGCCCTGCGCAACGGCTTCCGGGTACAGACCCGACGCTATCGGCGGCCGTCCACCGCGGACGCCGCCACCCAGGAACCACGATCCCATCGGACCACGGAGACCCCGAGATGAGCTTCACCGACTACAAGGTCGCGGACATCGCCCTCGCCGAGTTCGGCCGCCGCGAGATCGAGATGGCCGAGGCCGAGATGCCCGCGCTGATGGCCCTGCGCGACCGCTACGCGAAGAACCAGCCGCTCGCCGGCGCGCGTATCATCGGCTGCATCCACATGACCGTGCAGACCGCCGTGCTCATCGAGACCCTCGTCGCCCTCGGCGCCGAGGTCCGCTGGTCCTCCTGCAACATCTTCTCGACCCAGGACCACGCCGCCGCGGCCGTCGCCGCGAAGGGCATCCCGGTCTTCGCCTGGAAGGGCGAGACCGAGGAGGAGTACTGGTGGTGCATCGAGCAGACGATCCTGAAGGACGGAAAGCCCTGGAACGCGAACCTGCTCCTGGACGACGGCGGCGATCTCACGCAGCTCATCCACGACAAGTACCCGCAGATGCTCGACGCGATCCACGGCATCTCCGAGGAGACCACCACGGGCGTGCATCGCCTCTACGAGATGATGCGCGAGGGCACGCTCAAGGTGCCGGCCATCAACGTCAACGACTCGGTCACGAAGTCGAAGAACGACAACAAGTACGGCTGCCGCCACTCCCTCTCCGACGCCATCAAGCGCGGTACGGACATGCTCATGTCCGGCAAGAAGGCGCTCGTGATCGGCTACGGCGACGTCGGCAAGGGCTCCGCCCAGTCCCTCGACGCCGAGAAGATGATCGTGAAGGTGACGGAGGTCGATCCGATCTGCGCCATGCAGGCGTGCATGGACGGCTTCGAGGTGGTGTCCACCTACCGGGACGGCCGGGTCACCGGCAAGGCGGAGGACGTGGACGCGCAGCTGCTCGGGTCCACGGACCTGCTCGTGACCGCGACCGGCAACGCCGACGTGTGCGACCGGCACATGCTCGCGCGGCTCAAGCGCGGCGCCGTGGTCTGCAACATCGGCCACTTCGACAACGAGATCGACACCGCCTTCATGCGCGAGCAGTGGCGCTGGGAGGAGGTGAAGCCGCAGGTGCACCGCATCTTCCGCAGCGACGATCCCGCGGACTTCATCATCCTGCTCTCCGAGGGGCGCCTCGTGAACCTCGGCAACGCCATGGGGCACCCCTCGCGGGTCATGGACGGCTCCTTCGCCAACCAGGTGCTCGCCCAGATGCACCTCTTCGAGCAGCGCTGGGCGGACCAGGATCCGAGCCAGCGCGCCCCGATCACCGTGGAGGTGCTGCCCAAGCACCTCGACGAGGAAGTGGCGCGCTACATGGTCCAGGGCTTCGGTGGCGTGCTCACGCAGCTCACGAAGGACCAGGCGAAGTACATCGGGGTGGAGCAGGAAGGCCCCTACAAGCCCGAGTACTACAAGTACTGAACGGCCATGAGCGTTTCGTGCTCCCGTTGCATACCCCGGTCCACGGCCGCGACGGCGTGGCCCGTGGACCGGTTCGCTCGCGACGGCGTCCGCACGCCTCCCGGCCTCTGAGATGCACCGCGGGGTCCTCGCGCTCGCCCTCCTGGCCCTCGCCGCACCGGCGGCGGGGGCCGGGCTCGGGAACGTGTTCCCGAACGGCGGGGGCGGCTACCTCACGGGCTATCTCGACAACGACCTCTTCGGGGGGACGGACCGGAACTACACGAACGGCGCGCGCCTGTCGTGGATCTCCGAGAGCCGGGACCTCGACGAGGTCGGCGTCGTGCAGCGGGGCCTGCGCGGGCTGACCGGCGACCCCGAGAGCCTGCGCCTGTTCCGGGCCATCACCGGCTTCGACGACCCGGAGGCCGTCGACTACAACTACGGCCTCTCGCTCACGCAGCTCATGTTCACCCCCGAGGATCCGTTCTCCGAGACCCAGCCGGAGGGGCAGCGGCGCTACGCCGGCTGGCTCGGCCTCGGCTTCTCGCTCCACGCAGGCGACGACGAGATCCTGAACTCCGCGGAGTTCGTGCTCGGCACCACGGGGCCGCGCTCGCTGGCCGAGGAGTCCCAGGACCTGATCCACGAGCTGCGGGACATCGACAAGTTCCGGGGCTGGGACGCGCAGGTCCCGAACGAGACCACCGTCGACCTGTCCTTCGTGCAGAAGCGCCGCGCCGACTTCCTGCCGGAGCGGCGCCTGGGTTTCCGCGTGGACGGCCTCACGGAGTGGGGCGTGCGCCTCGGCAGCTTCCGCACGGCGGCGCACGTGGGCGGCTTCTTCCGCATCGGCCACAACCTGCCGCCGGACTTCTCCGACCCGCGCCTGTCGTCGACCGCCTACTCGCACCGCTACTTCGACGGCGGCCGCGGCTACGTGGGCGACTTCTCCGCCTACGCGCTCTTCGGCGCCACGGGCCGGGCCGTGGCCTTCGACGCCACCCTCGACGGCCCGCTCCTCGACGACTTCGACACGGGCAACACGCGCGAGACCTGGATCGGCGAGCTGTTCGTCGGCTTCGGCCTCCGCTTCCGCGCCGCCGAGCTCAGCTACGTGCACACCTGGCGCACGAAGGAGTACGACGAACAGCGCAGCGGCTCCGACTTCGGCTCCCTCGCGTTGCGCCTGCGGATCTGAAGAAGGCGCTTCGCCGACTCCGTCGGCTTCCCACGATGCCACGCCGAGACCCGATCGAAGCCGTCGCCGCTGAAGCTCGCTCCCACAAGCGCCGCGTCGACACCCCACTGTGGGAGCCCGCTTCAGCGGCGACGAGAGCGCCAGCCGAAGCGGTCGCGGCTGAAGCCCGCTCCCACAAGCGCTGCGTCGACACCCCAACTGTGGGGGCATGCTTCAGCGGCGACGCAACCCCCCGACCGAAGCCGTCGCGGCTGAAGCCCGCTCCCACAAGCGCCGCGTCGACACCCCACTGTGGGAGCCCGCTTCAGCGGCGACGAGAGCGCCAGCCGAAGCGGTCGCGCCGCCCGCGGATCGGCTGAAGCCGGCTCCCACAGGAGCGCAGCTCAGTCGTCCTCGTACGC
>JAZBPF010000392.1:0-3743 GCA_036351515.1 Pseudomonadales bacterium
ACGTTCGCCCGCACGTACTCCACGGGGCGCGCGTCCACGCGCTGGATCGTGTCCACGTTCGGCGTCGGCGAGCGCAGCACGAAGCTCGAGAGCGGCACGGCTCCGTCGCGCGTGGGGATCCGCAGCTGCTCCAGCATGGACAGGCCGCGGTACTCCTCGGGGAAGCGCACGCGGATGTCCACCTCCTCCTCGGCGTCGTCGGGGCGGTATTCGGCCACCTTCACGCCGTTCGTCACCATCTGCACGACCGTGCCCACGGTGGTCACGTCGGCGCCGTAGATCGCCGCCTGGGCCCGGTCGACGTCGAGCTTCCATTCCACGCCCGGGAGGGAGCGCGTGTCGGAGACGTCGCGCAGCCCCTCGACGTTCTGCTCCATCCAGGCCCGGACGCGCTCGACGGCGGGCTCGAGCAGTTCCGCCCGCTTCGAGGAGAACTCGAGCTGGATCGGCTTGCCGACGGGCGGCCCCTGCTCGAACTCCTGGATCTCCACCACGATGCCGGCGAGGTCCGAGGTCCGTTCGCGGATGATCTCGAGGATCTCGCTGCCCGTGCGCTCCCGGTCCTTCTGCTCGTGGAACTCGACGAAGATCGAGCCGACCCGGTCGAAGGAGACGTCCTGCCCCCGGAAGCCGCTGCCGCCGGGCGGATTCGTGTTCGTGTTCAGACTCTTGATGCCCGGGATCGTGACGATCTCGTTCTCCACCTCGAGCACGAGATCGCGGACCTCGTCCACGGACAGGTTCCCGCGGGCGTTCACGGAGATGCGCGCGAACATGGGATCGGTGTCGTTGAAGAACACGAAGCCGCGCCCGTAGTTCCCGTAGAGCTGGAAGGAGCCCCAGAGCACGAGGAGCGTCACGCCGAACACCACGAAGGGCGCGCGGGACGCGAGGCCGAGGAAACGGGCGTAGAGGCCCGTGATGCCGCCGAGCTGCCGCGGATCGCCGTTCTCGAGCACGTTCAGGGCAGCGAGGTCCGCCTCGCTCTGGGCGCCGACCTTGCCGATGCGGGCGCCGATCGCCGGACCGAAGAACACGGCGTAGAGGAGGGAGCCGACGAGCACGCAGAACACGGTCACCGGCAGGTACATCATGAACTTGCCCGACACGCCGGGCCAGAAGATGAGCGGCAGGAAGGCCGCCAGCGTCGTCGCCGTGGACGCGGTCACGGGCCAGAACATGCGCTGCGCCGCGAGCTTGTAGGCCTCGAGGCGACCCACGCCCTCGGCCATCTTCCGGTCCGCGTACTCGGTGACGACGATGGCGCCGTCGATGAGCATGCCGAGGCCGAGGAGCATCCCGAACATGACCATGAAGTTGAACGAGTAGCCGATGCCGTTCAGCAGGATCACGGAGAACAGGAAGGAGGTCGGGATCGCGAGGCCCACGATGAGCCCCGAGCGCAGGCCCAGCGCGGCGACGACGATGGTCATGACCAGCGCGAGGGCGGTCACGATGTTGCCGGTCAGCTCGTCCACCTGCTGCTGCGAGTCCGGGGCCTGGTCCTGCGTGTAGAACACCTCGACGCCGGCCGGGAAGCCGCTGCGGAGCTCGCTCACGGCCGCGCGGACCTGGTCGACCGTGTCGATCAGGTTGGCGTTCACACGCTTGGTGATCTCCACGGAGATCGCCGGAACGCCGTTCACCCGCGCGTAGCTCGTGCGGTCCTTGAAGGTGCGTCGGATGGAGGCGACGTCGGCGAGCGTGACCACCGTGTCCCCCTCGCTCTTCACGGGGATCGCGAAGAGGTCCTCGGCGGTCTCGATGATCCCGGGCACCTTCACGGAGAAGCGTCCGGCACCGGACTCCAGGGCGCCGGCGGGGATCAGGCGGTTGTTGCGGGTGACGCTGTTGATGAGCGCCGTGGTGTCGATGTTGTAGGTCTCGAGGAGCGCGGGGTCGATGACCGCCTCGAGCACTTCCTCGCGCGTCCCGCGGAGGTTCGCCTCGAGCACGTCGGGGATCGCCTCGAGCTCGTCCTTCACGCGCAGGGCCGTGTTGTAGAGCACGCGCTCGGGCACGCCCTCGCCGGCGAAGTTGATGGTGATGATCGGGAAGTCCGCCGCCGTCACCTCGGAGACGATCGGCTCCTCGGCGGTGGAGGGGATCTTCACCTTGGCCCGGTCCACGGCCTCGCGGACGTCGATGAGCGCCGGGTCCGGGTCGAAGTCGGCCTCGAACTCCACCATGAGCGTCGCCGAGCCCTCGGCGGCGTAGGCCGTGAGCTCCTTCACCCCCTCCACGGAGCGCAGCTCCGTCTCCATGGGCATGACGAGCAGGCGCTCGGAGTCCTCCGGCGAGATGCCCTCGTGGGGCACGGTCACGATGAAGACCGGGACCTGGATGTTCGGGTCCGCCTCGACGGGGATCTTCGCGTAGGAGTAGAGCCCCGCGATGAGCACGAGGGCCATGAGGGAGAGCGTGGTGCGACCGCGCTCGATGGCCCAGTCGATGATGGCGTTCATGGTCGAGTCCTCGGAGGGGTTCTACATGACCGTGCCGGGTGCAGCGAGTGGGAGCGGGGCCCTCGCCCGGCGACCGCGCGACGGGGGCCTCACGACGCCGTCCCGCGGTGCCCGGGGGCCTCGTGGCAGCCGGGCATCATCGGGTCGACCCGCGCTCAGGCGGCGCCCGTCGCGGCCGCGACCTCGCTGCGGGCCGAGCTCGAGGGGGTGCCGAGCACCTCGGCATCGGCGTCCGCGGCCGTCTCCGGGGCGGCCGACTCCGCCGGCTCCGGCGGTGCCGCCGCGGGCAGGCCGACGCCGGGCTCGAAGGTCGCCTCCACCTGCTGTCCCGGCGTGACGAGTTCCTGGCCGACGGTGATCACCGTCGCGGTCTGCGGCAGGCCCGTGATCCAGATCGCGTCGCCCGCATCCTTCACGACCTGCACGCGCACGAAGCGCACGACGTTGTCGCCGTCGAGGATGCGGATCCCGAGCTCCCCGGCGTCGTCCAGGGCGAGGATCGCCGAGGGCACCCGGTGCGCGAGGAACTCCTCCACGGGCAGGCGCAGCTCCGTGGTGATGCCGTCGCGCAGCTGCGCGTCCGGGTTCGGCACGGCCACCTCCACGCGGAAGGTGCGCGTCGTGGGATTGGCGGTCCGGGCGACGAAGGCCAGGGTCCCCGTCACTTCCTCGCCGGTGATGAGGCGCCCGGCGCCCGGGTCACCGGCCTCGAGCCGGGCCACGTCCCGCTCGGCCACCTCGCCGACGAGCATCATGGGGTCCGGGTCGATGACGCGGGCGCAGACGGCGCCGTTCTGGAGGTAGTCGCCGATCTCCACGGGCCGGGTCTCGACCACGCCCGCGAAGGGCGCTCGGATCTCCGTGCGTTCGAGATCGAGGCGGCGCTGCTCGAGCTGGGCCTCGGCGGCCGCCAGGCGGGTGCGGGCGGCGGCGATGGCGGTCTCGGACTGCAGGCCGCGCTCGGCGAGCTTGAGGGAGCCCTCGTACTCGATCCGGGCCTGCTCCACGGCGCGCTCGCTCTCGGCGATGAGCGCGGGGCGGGCATCCTCGGCGATGCGGCAGAGCAGGGCGCCGGTCTCGACCCGGTCACCCTTGTCCACGGGAAGGGCGACGACGCGGCCCGCGGTCTCGGTACGCACGTCCACGGCCCGGTCGGCCTCGGTGCGGCCGCGCACGACGATGTCGGCGGTCTGGAGCTGCGCCTCGAGCACCCGGGCGCGCACGCGCACGGGGGCGTCCTCCTCCATGGCCCGATCGGCCTGACGCGCTTCCGCGAGG
>JAZBPF010000393.1:0-3032 GCA_036351515.1 Pseudomonadales bacterium
ACATCCTCGACGGCTTGGGTCTCGTGCATCCGAACGAGGCCTTCGTCCGGGTCCCGGGCGTGTGGATCTCGCGCGGCTCGGGGCAGGAGCACCTCACGGCGATCCGCTCGGGTGTCCTCACGGGCCCCGGCGCCTGCGGCGCCTTCCTCATCACCGAGAACGGCGTGCCGATCCGTCCCGCGGGCTTCTGCAACGTGAACAACCTCTTCGAGGTGAACGTCGAGCAGGCGTCCGCCGTCGAGGTGGTCCGGGGTCCGGCAGGGGCCCTCTACGGCGGCAACGCGCTCCTCGGGGTGATCAACGTCGTCGCACCGCGCGTCGACGATCGACCGCCGGCGCTGGCCTTCGAACTGGGCCCCTGGGACTTCCGCCAGCTGCAGGGCGAAGGGGGGGTGAAGACGGAACGCGGCGGGGTCCGTGCGGCCGTGAACGTGGTGGACACGGACGGCTGGCGCACGGATACGGGCTTCGATCAACAGAAGGGCTCCTTCACCTGGGACACGGCCTTCGGGGACTGGACCGCTTCGACGCTCCTCTCCGCGACGAATCTCGATCAGAACACCGGTGGCTTCGTCATCGGAGAGAAGGCGTACCAGGACGACGAGCTTCGGGACACGAATCCGAATCCGGAGGCCTATCGGAAGGCGCAGGCGGTACGACTGTCGTCCGAGCTCGTCCGGTCCCTCGACGCGGACAGCGCCCTCGTCGTCACGCCGTATCTACGCTGGAGCGACATGGACTTCCTCCAGCACTTCCTGCCCGGGCAGCCGCTGGAGCAGAACGGGCAGACCAGCGGGGGCGTCATCGCACGGTGGCGCAACGCCGGCGAACGTCTCGACTGGACCGTCGGAGCACACCTGGAGTACGCGGACACCTGGTTGAAGCAGACGCAGGACGAACCCACGGTCGGACCGCCGTTCCTCGTCGAGACCCGGCCTCCGGGCACCCACTACGACTACGAGGTCACGAGCTTCCTCGCCGCCGGCTTCTACGACCTTTCCTGGCACGTCGCGCCGACCGTGGATCTCGTCCACAGCCTGCGCGTCGAGCGCCTCGCCTACGACTACGAGAACCAGTGGCTCGTCGGCAACACCCGGGACGACGGCACCGAGTGCGGCTTCGGAGGGTGCCTCTACACGCGTCCCGCGGACCGCGAGGACACCTTCACCGACGTGGCCACCCGCGTCGGCGTGGAGTACCGGCCCATCGAGACTGCGCGCTTCTGGGCAGCCGCCGCCGTGGGCTTCCGGGCACCCCAGAGCACCGAGCTCTACCGGCTGCAGGCGGGCCAGACCGTGGCCGATCTCGAGAGCGAGTCCGTGCGGGGGCTGGAGGCGGGCCTCGAGGCCGGGGACGCCGAGGGCTCCGTCTCCCTCACGGCCTTCGTGCAGCGTGCGGAGGACCTCGTCCTGAACGATGCCGACCGCTTCAACATCACCGCCGGCGAGACCGAGTCCCACGGCGTCGAGTTCGCACTCGCCTGGCAGCCCCTCGAGCGGCACGGCTTCGATCTCGTGGGGACCTGGGCGAAGCACACCTACGCCTTCGACCGCGATCTCGGCGGCGAGGGGATCGAGTCCGGCAACGAGGTGGACACGGCCCCGCGCTGGATCGGCGCCGCGCACTGGCGCTTCACCCCCGTGGAAGCCCTCCGGCTCGAGCTCGAAGCCGTGTACATGGACGAGTACTGGATGAACGCGTCCAACACGGTGCGCTACGAAGGACACACGCTCTTCAACCTGCGTGCCGACTGGCAGTTCGCTGCCCAGGCGAGCCTGGGCGTCCGCGTGTTCAATCTCACGGACGAACGCTATGCCGAGCGAGCCGACTTCGCCTTCGGCAACGAGCGCTACTTCCCGGGCCAGCCGCGCCGTGCGCACGTCGCGCTGCGTGTGACCTTCTGAGCCCGGCCGTGCGCCTCGTGCGTCGTGGGAAGGCGACGCCGTCGCGGATCCGGCGCGCTCCGGCGCGTCGGTCGCGCACTGCGTGCGCTTCCCACGGTAGCCGTGCCTCCGCCCCCTGTGGGAGCAGGCTTCAGCCGCGATCGAGAGTCCCGAAGGCGAACGGGTGGTCTCGTGAACCATGCACTGTCGGAGCCGATTGGCAGTCACTCCTGTTTCGTTCGCACTCGATCGCGGCTGAAGTCAGCTCCCACAGGGCGGAATCGTGACCCCCGGCGATCGCCTCGTCGTGCTCTGCCGCCCCGGTTTCGAGGGCGACTGCGCAGCGGAACTCACCCAGCGCGCCGCCGACGTCGGCGCCTGGGGCCATGCGCGGACCCGTGACGGCGAGGGCCTCCTCGAGTTCTTCCCGGGCGGTCACCATCCGCTGTCGCTGCTCGCCGGGCCCTTCGGCGAAAGCCCCGTCTTCCCCCGCCAGTGGTGCGCTGCCGGTCCACGCTTCGAGGGCCTGCCCGAGGGCGATCGCCTCGGTCCGCTCCTGGCCGACGTCGACGTGCCGGTCGCCGATCTCGTCGTGGAGACGCCGGAGGGCGACGCCTACCGCCCCCTCGCGCGCCTCGCACGTCGTCTCGTGGGCCCCGCTCGCGGGGTGCTCCAGGCGCGCGGCGACTGGTGCCCCGACGATCCCGAAGCCGTGCGGCTGCACGTCGTGCTCGCAGCCGGCGACGCCGCCTGGGTCGGCCGCTCGCCCATGGCGCGGTCGTCGCCCGAGCCCGGCGGCATCGTGCGCCTCAAGCAGCATCCGGAGGCGCCGAGTCGCTCCGCGCTCAAGCTCGAGGAGGCCCTGCAGGGGTTCCTCACGCCGGCCGACCGCCATCTGCTGTTCGACGGCCGGCGCACTGCCGTGGACCTCGGCGCGGCCCCCGGCGGCTGGACCTGGGTGCTCCGGCGCCGCGGCGTGCAGGTGCTGGCCGTGGACAACGGCGCCCTCGCTCCGGTGCTCGCGAAGGACCCGGAGGTGGAGCACGTCCGTGCCGACGCCTTCACCTTCGAGCCCACGACGCCCGTCGACTGGCTGGTCTGCGACGTCGTCGACAAGCCCGCCCGCGTCGTCGAGCTCATGGCCCGCTG
>JAZBPF010000394.1:0-2972 GCA_036351515.1 Pseudomonadales bacterium
GAAATTGGTCTGCACGAGCACGCCCAGGGTCCAGCCCCCGAGGCTCGCGGGCAGGACCCGGGAACTCGTGCCGATCCCGCCCTTCCAGCCGAAGGCCTGGGTGCCCGTCCCCGCCCCGACGCTGCCCTCCGCCACGGGACCGGTGTCCGCGTGCGCGAGGGCGCTGCGCACCTCCGCTTCGCCCACGGCGTCGCCCCGCAGGTCGTTCAGGCGACCGTCGTTGGTCTCGCCGACCACGGGGTTGATCGTGTGCTCCCCGATCCCCGGCTGCTCCTGGAGCCAGCGCACGAGGCCCCGGGCGGCGGACCAGACGCAGAGGGTGCAGGTGAGGAGGATCGGCGTCTCGAGCTCGCCGAGCTCGCGCAGCTGGGTGGCGCCGACGAGCTTGCCGTAGCCGTTGCCCACGTGGAGCGCGGCGGGGACCGGGCGGGTGTAGAGGTTGCCCGGGGCGGGGACGATGGCGGTGACGCCGGTGCGCACGTCGTCCCCCGCGACGAGGGTCTCGTGCCCCACCCGGACCCCCTCGACGTCGGTGATGGCGTTCCAGGGCCCCGGCGGGAAGACGCCGACCACGATTCCGAGCTCGCGGGCCCGGGGGCGCTCCTCGGCCGCCGTCGCGACGGACGCGAAGAGGACCAGGGCGAGAAGAATCCGTCCGGCCCGGAACTTCCGGGAACGCCGGACGGGAAAGAGGGACCGCCGCGCGCGGGACATGACGATTCCGTACCCGCGATCGGGGCCGGAGGAACCGGCCCCGGAAATCGCGCTTACTTCACCCAGTTCTCGACCTCGTCGGCGCCGTATTCCGTCTTCCAGGCCTTCAGGATCCGGTGATTTCCACCGCGAGTCTCGATCTTCTCCCCCGTGTGCGGGTTCACGTAGACCTTGAGTTTCCGACGCTTGCGCGTGCGCGCGGGGCCCGCCGCGCGGGCCGGGGCCAGCGCCGCGACGTCCTCGAGTTTCTTCCCGTACTTGTCGAGGAGTTTGTGGAGATCCTCCACGAACGCCATTTCCTTCTGGACGTCCTTGCTCTTCTTCAGCGATTCGACTTCCGCCTGGAGTTTCTCGAGTTCGGTCTGCTTCTTGTGGAGTTGTGCGAGCTTGCTCATTCAGGGACGGGCCTTCGACATGGTGACGGGGCCGCCATTTAATACTCTTTCTCCTGAAGATTACAAGTCGAGGATTACAAGTAAGAGAAAAAGCGAATGCATCGCCTCCGGAATAATCCGGAGGCGATGCGATCGAACTCAGTTCGAACCGAGGACGATCCGGTCCTGGTTCCGGTCCAGGGTGGCGAGGCCGATCCCGGAGACGTTCGCGAGTTCCTCCAGGGTGCGGAAGCCCCCGTTGGCCTCGCGGTAGCGGACGATGGCCTCCGCCTTGACGACCCCGACTCCGTCGAGCACGGAAGCCAGGGTCTCGGCGTCGGCGCTGTTGATGTCCACCTTCTCCACCGGGGCGGGTTCCGCGGCGGAGACGGTGACGGCCCCGAGGGCGAGGCACAGGGTGAAACAGAGGGTGCGGACGAGTTCGCTGCCTTTCACGGCTCCATTCCTCCATCGCTGTTGGGCTGGGCGCGACCCCCGTGGTCGCAACGCCATGCTCCCGCCCCGGCGCGGTCCGGCGGGAGCGGCGGAAACCGGCACGGGCGTGCGCCGGAGGGGGCGCGAAGGAGTCGTCCACGGCCGAAGGACCGCGGGAAAAGGCAGGAACCGGCTGTGGGTCACTCGCCCAGCAGGCCGCGGGACGGCGCCACGCTCTCCCAGCTGCCACAGGCTGCGCAGCGCCACTCGTGCTCCGCGGGCGTGGCGCCGCAGACCTCGCAGCCCCAGGGCGGTGCCGCCGCGAGGAGCCGGGCGGCGGCCGCGTCGAGGACCGGGGCGGCCCCGGCGCCCTCGTCGCCGAGGGCCAGCAGCCGTCGGAAGACCCGCAGGTTCGGATGCCCCTCGAGATCCGAGAGGAGCGCCGCGCGCTGCGCCCCGGGGCCGTCCCGGGCCTCCCGGAGCTCCGCGAGGCGCTCCAGCACGGAGGCGGAGGGGAGCTGCTCGTGCCAGCGCCGGAGCAGGCGCTCCTCCTCCTGCGTCCGGCCGAGCTGGGCCTGCACCGCCGCGAGGCTCGGCAGGGCGAGGGGGAGGAAGCGCGGGGCGCGCTCCCCGAGGCTCCGCAGCGCCGACGCCGCTTCGCGATAGCGGCCCCGGGCCGCCGCGAGGTCCGCCTGCAGCAGGAGGGCCCGGGCACAGTCCGGATCGGCCTCCAGGGCCGCGGCCACCTGGCTGCGCGCCTCCGCCGTGGCCCCCCGCTCCCGCGCCGCCTCCGCCAGGGCGCAGCGACAGTGCGCGAGCGCGGCGCGGGCGCCGTCGTCGCCGCTCTCCACGAGCCGGGCGGCGAGCGCGGCGGCGGTGCCGGGATCGCCCGCGTCCAGCTCGAGTTCCAGCAGTTCGCGCCGCACGGCGTCCCGGTCGGCGCCGCGCTCCGAGAGGAGTCGTTCCAGGAGCCGTCGCGCCCGGTCGAGGCGCCCCGCGGCGCGATGGTCGCGGGCGAGCTCGAGCTCGGCCTCGCGCACGCGCGCCGTCGCGAGCTCCGGCCGCGCGAGGAGCTGCCGGTGCACCCGGGTGGCCGCGTCCCAGTGCCCCCGCAGGCGCAGCCGGGTGCCGAGGGCGAGCTGCGCCTCGGCGGGGTCCCGGTCCCCGGCGAGCGCGTCGACGAAGGCGTCGGCCGCCGCCGGATCCTCCTCGAGAAGATCGCGCAGGACGTCGAGGGGACGCTTCGCCCGCGCGCGGGGCCGGACCTGCGGCAGGCGCGGCGGCGGGCGCCGGCGTCGGCCGAGCCAGAAGCCCCCGGCGACGCCGAGGAGGAACAGCAGGAAGCCGAGCAGGAAGAGCTGCGGGTCCGCTCCCGCGTTCCCGTACAAGGAACTCAGTCCTCGACCGAGAGCTGGCGGAGGTCCTCGACCTCGCGGCGCCGGGCGTCCA
>JAZBPF010000395.1:0-27879 GCA_036351515.1 Pseudomonadales bacterium
GAGAGGGCCGTCGCCAGGATTCCCGCGTTCTGCCGGTCGAGGAAGGGGAAGGTCGTGGAGGCGAAGTAGATCGCGTCCGGCGCCGGGGCGCCCTCGCCTCGTCCCGAGAGGCAGTCCCGCGCCGCCTCGACGCCCATGGTGACGGCGTCCTCGTCCCAGTTGCAGATGCTCCGCTCGCCCTTGCCCCGGGCCCGGATGCCCGGGTCGGACCAGGCGTGCGCGTCCGCGATGGCGCTGCGCGCGAGGCGCAGCCGCGGCACGTAGCCGCCGAATGCCGAGATGCCGGCCATGCTCCCTCCTTGCCCCCTGGATCGACGCGCCGGGAACCCCGCCCCGGGCGCGGGCCGATCTTACCGCCCCGCAGGGGCCCGTGACCGCCGGAATCGCGCGAGGCGAAGCGGGCGCCGGTATGCTCGCGGGAGCGGGACGCCGGTGCGTCCGCGCGCGAACGGAGGAGAGGCATGAGCGCAAGACCGGAGATGGGACCCTTCCGCGACTACCTGATGGGGCTGCAGGACCGCATCTGCGAGGGCCTGGAAGCGGAGGACGGCACGGCCCGCTTCCAGCGCGAGGAGCTCCCGAATCCGAACGGCGGCCTGTCCCGGCCGCGGGTGCTGGAGAACGGCCCGGTGATCGAGAAGGCGGCCGTGCAGTTCACCCATTCCATCGGCACGAGCCTGCCGCCGGCGGCCACGGAGCGGAACCCGCACCTGGCGGGCCGCGGCTTCCAGGCCGCGGCCGTGTCCCTCATCGTGCACCCGCGGAATCCCTACGCGCCCACGACGCACATGAACATCCGCTTCTTCCTCGTCGACGGCGACACGGACGAGGCCGGCACCTGGTACTTCGGCGGCGGCTTCGACCTGACCCCGATCTACGGCTTCGAGGAGGACGCGATCCACTGGCACGAGACCGCCCGCGCCGCCTGCGCGCCCTTCGGCGAGGGGCTCTACCCCCGCCTGAAGGCCTGGTGCGACGACTACTTCTGTCTCACGCACCGCGGCGAGCAGCGCGGCATCGGGGGGATCTTCTACGACGACTGGACCGAGGGCGGCTTCGAGGCGGCGCAGGCGTTCACCCGCAGCGTCGGGGATCACTTCCTCCCCGCCTACGCCCCGATCCTCGCCCGCCGCAAGGACACGCCCTACGGCGAACGGGAGCGGGACTTCCAGCTCTACCGCCGCGGCCGCTACGCGGAGTTCAACCTCGCCATCGACCGGGGCACGCGCTATGGGATCCAGTCCGGGCGCCGCATCGAGTCGGTGCTCGCGTCGCTGCCCCCCCTGTGCGCCTGGCGCTACGACTACCGGCCGGAACCGGGCACGCCGGAGGCGGAGCTCTACGAGAAGTTCATCGTGCCCCGGGACTGGCTCGGCCTCGAGGCCGCGGAAGCCGGCTCCGCTGGCTGAGGGCGCCGTCCTGGGCCCTCGGTCCGACCGTGCTCGCCGGCCGCGGGCTCGCGGACCCCGGGAAGGCTCGCGCGCCCGCGACCTTCCCGCGAGCGGCGCACGGTGCGGGGGCGCTCCGGTTGTCCACAGAAGCTGTGGACAACTCTGGGGACAACTGTGCCGCGGCGTGTCCGAGACCCCGTCAACCGGGCAAGCGTCGCCGCTGCGCAAATCTTGAACAATCCAGCGACTTCCTTCGATATCAATCGGTTGGAAAGCTTTTCGAGAAGCGACTCGAAGGCGGTCCAGGTTCCATGACGAATCCTTGACGCTCCGGGAGCAATGTGCATAACCCGGAGTTGCCCTCGTTTCGAGGGGAATCCGGCGATGGCTGCGAGCGGGCCGCGGCCGGGGCGCACCGGAGCTGTCCAGCCCTTGTCCGGACCCCGCTCCGACGTGCCCCGGAGCCGCTCACTCCACCCCGCGCGCGTAGGCCTCGACGGAGCGCCACACCCGCAGCAGGTTGCCGCCGAGGACCTTGCGGATCTCGGACTCCGTGTAGCCCCGCGACAGCAGTCCTGCGATCAGGTGCGGATAGGCCGCCACGTCCATGAGGCCGACCGGCAGCGTGTCGCCCACGCCGTCGTAGTCGGAACCGACGCCCACGTGCTCGATGCCCGCGATGCCGGCGATGTGGTCGAAGTGGTCCAGCACCTCGTCGAGGGTCGCCCGACGGAACGGGTGCTCCTCCGCGTAGGCCTCCCGCCAGGCGGTGGCCTCCTCGCTGTCGAAGGCGACGCCGCTCTCCTCCAGGTAGGCCTGGAACGCCATGCGCGCCACTTCGCCGGAGCGACGGGACGCCTGGCTGATGAAGGTCGAGCCGAAGTTCACCTGGATCACGCCGCCGTTCGCGGCGATGGCGCGGATCAGGGCGTCGTCGGGATTGCGGCGGAAGCCCGGGATGAAGTGACGCGCCGAGGAGTGCGAGGCGATCACGGGGACGGCCGTGAGTTCGAGGATCTGGTAGGCGGCGGCGTCGGAGACGTGGGAGAGGTCGATCATGATGCCCGCGGCGTTCAGTGCCGGCACGACCTCCTTGCCGAGGGGCGAGAGCCCGTCCCACTGCTCGTTGATGTCGTAGGAGGAGTCGGAGAGCGCGTTGCTGCGCGAGTGGGCGAGGGACGCGTAGCGGATGCCCCGCGCGTGCCAGTGGGCCACCTCGGCGGGATCGCGGATGGGACCTGCGTTCTCCATGCCCATGGGCAGGGAGATGCGACCGGCGCGCCAGTTCTCGACGACCTCGGCGGGGCTGCGCGCGAGGCCGAACTTGTCCGGATCCTCCTCGACGAGGCGCTCGACGCTCGCGATGAGGCGCTCGGCGAGCTCGCCCCCCTCGTCGGCGGCGTCGACCTCCGCCGGGATGTAGATGGACATGAAGGGTGCGTCGAGACCGCCGGCGACGGCCCGCGGGTAGTCGAAGTCGCCGCCCTCGGTGGCCTCGGAGACGTCGACCCAGCCGCGCTCGAGGCGGAACGGCACGTCGATGTGCGTGTCGATCACGATGCTCGTGGCCGCGATGCGACGGGCCTCGGGCAGGTGTGCGGCGATCGCCGGCGGCAGCGTGTCCGCGCGTTCCGCGATCCCCTCACCGTAGCCGTCAGGGTGCGCGTCGCCCTCGCCCGCGACCGGCGCGGCCGGGGGCGGGGTCTCGGCCACGGGGGTGGCCGTGGCACAGCCGGTACCCAGGATGAGCACCGTCAGGGTCCATGCTACAGTCGCGCGTCGCATCGGGTTCCTCCTCGTGGACGACGGGCGCGGCACGACGGTCGCCGGTGCACGGACGCGGCGAAGGGTCGTGGCCGCCGGAGCGAGCGGGATCGCGCGAGCCTAGCCCGGTTCCCGCCGCGATGCACGAAGCGGGGACGGGGCGATGACGGGACCGGCGAGGGGCGCGGGGACGCGACGTCCCGCAGCGACGTCGCGGCGCCGGTGGTCCAGGACCGACAGGGGAACGATCCAGCCTTGAGTCCCTCGCCCGCCTCCTCCCGCGCCGAAGGCACCGTCCACACGCCACCGACCCTGCCGGAAGCGCTCGCGCCCGTGGCCTTCATGGTGGCGCTGCTCGCCTCCTCCGTCGCGATCTTCGGCGAGGACTCCTCCTACGGTCCCAACCAGATCGCCCTGCTGCTGTCGGCGGGCGTGGCGGGGCTGATCGGTGCGCGGCACGGTTTCCGCTGGGACGAACTCGAGGAAGGCATCGTCCAGTCGATCTCCGTCGCCCTGCCGGCGGCGCTCATCCTGCTCATGGTCGGCGCGCTCATCGGCGCCTGGATCCTCGCGGGCACGGTGCCGTACCTGATCGTGCTCGGGGCCACGCTCCTTTCGCCGGAATGGTTCTACGCGGCCGTGTGCGTCATCTCCGCGCTCGTCTCGCTGTCCATCGGCAGCTCCTGGACCACGGCGGGGACCATCGGCGTCGCGCTCATGGGCTCCGCGCAGGCCATGGACATGTCCGCGACCATGACCGCGGGCGCGGTGATCTCCGGCGCCTACTTCGGCGACAAGATGTCGCCACTCTCCGACACGACCAACCTGGCCGCTGCGGTCAGCCGCACGAACCTCTTCGAGCACATCCACAACATGCTGTGGACCGCCCTGCCCGCCGGCATCGTGGCCCTCACCGTCTTCTCGTTCCTGGGCCGGGCCGACGTGGCCGCCGACCCGGCGGTCTTCGACGCGCTCGAGCGCGAGCTCGCCACCGAATACCAGCTGGGCCCGGTGACCCTGCTGCCCCTCGCCCTGCTCCTGTACCTGTCGATCCGCCGCTATCCGCCGCTGCCCGTGGTGGGCCTCGGCGCCCTCGCCGGCGTCGCCGTCGCCCTGCTCCTGCAGTTCGACGCCGCCGTGGCGCTCGCGCCCGAGGGCATGACGGGCTGGCCTGCGGCGCTCGCCGGGGCCTGGGTCGCGCTCTTCGACGGCTACCGCACGGGCAGCGAGCTGCCGCAGATGACCGCCCTGCTCGATCGCGGCGGCATGAGCAGCATGCTCAACACGATCTGGCTCATCCTCTGCGCCATGGTCTTCGGGGGCGTCATGGAGCGCGCCGGCCTGCTGCAGCGGCTCGTCGCCGGGCTCCTGCATCTCGCGCGGGGCCGCGCGAGTCTGCAGCTGACGACCCTCGGCACGGGCATCACCACGAACATCCTCGCCGCGGACCAGTACATGGCCGTGGCCATCCCCGGCCGGATCTACGAGCGCGCCTACGCCGAGCGCGGGCTGCATCCGCTCAACCTGTCGCGGACCCTCGAGGACGGCGGCACGCTCACGTCGGTGCTCATTCCCTGGAACACCTGCGGCGCCTACATGACCGCGACGCTCGGGGTGGCGACCTTCTCCTACCTGCCCTGGTGCCTGTTCAATCTGGCCTCCGTCGCCTTCTCCATCCTCTGGGCGGTGCTCGGGGTGGGGCTGGTCAAGGGCGACGGCAGGGGGAAAGCGGGCCCGGGACGGGGCTGAGGACGAGGGAGGGAGCATGAACGGAACGCAGGGCAGTGCGGTGCGGGAACTGGCGCGGGGGCTGCGCTTCCCCGAGGGGCCCATCGCCATGGACGACGGCAGCGTCGTCCTCGTGGAGATCGCCCGCGGCACCCTCACGCGGGTCCGCGCCGACGGGGCCGTCGAGGTGATCGCCGAGCTCGGCGGTGGCCCGAACGGCGCGGCGATCGGCCCGGACGGCAAGGTCTACGTCTGCAACAACGGCGGCTTCGTCTGGCACGAGCGCGACGGTCTGCTCTACCCGGGCGAACAGCCGCCGGACTATTCCGGCGGCCGCATCGAACGCGTGGATCCCGCCACGGGAACCGTGGAGACGCTCTACACCGAGTGCGACGGCGTGCCCCTGCGCGGCCCGAACGACCTCGTCTTCGATCGCGATGGCGGCTTCTGGTTCACGGACCACGGCAAGACCCGTCCCCACGACCGGGACCGCACGGGCGTGTTCTACGCGGCCGCGGACGGCAGCCGCATCGAGCGGGTGATCTTTCCCCTGGAAGGCCCCAACGGCGTGGGCCTGTCGCCCGAGGAGGACGCGCTCTACGTCGCCGAGACCCTCACCGGGCGCGTCTGGGAGTGGGAACTCGACGGTCCCGGCCGCCTCCGGGCCCAGCGCCGGGATCGCCCCGACGGGGGCCGCCTGCTGCCGGCCCCGCCCGGATACCTGCTCTACGACTCCCTCGCCGTGGACGCGGCGGGACGGGTGTGCGTCGCGACGCTCGTGCAGGGGGGCATCACGGTCATCGACCCGAAGCGGAACACGGCCGAGCTGCGCCCCATGGACGACGTGCTCACGACCAACGTCTGCTTCGGCGGCGAGGGCCTGCGCACGGCCTACGTGACGCTCTCGACGACGGGGCGCCTCGTGGCCCTGGAGTGGGACGAAGCGGGTCTGCCGCTGAACTTCCATCAGCGCTGACCCGGCCCCGGCTCCTCGCGAAGGGAGGCACATCGTGATCGAGTTCAGTCGCGAGGAGACGGTCGCGCTCTCCGAACGCCTCCGGGACTGGCTCGCCGCCGAACTCGACGTGGAGCTCGGCGGCTTCGACGCCGAGTTCCTCCTCGACTTCGTCTTGCGTGAGCTCGGCCCCCGCTTCTACAACCGCGGCATCGAGGACGCACGCGCGCTCCTCGAGCGGCGCGCGGGGGAACTCGCCGAGGCGCTCGTGGAGCTGGAAGTGCCGGAGCCGCGGTGAGCCGGGCGGGCACTAGCGTGTCCGGCCGACGAGTCCTGAGCGCCCTGCTCCTGGCCTGCCTTGCCGTCGGCACTCGCGCCGACGAGCACGCGTCGCGCCCCGCACGCTTCGGCGACGCGGCCTGGCGCTTCATCGAACGGCTCGCGCTGCCGGCGGACCTTAACTTCGAGACGGCCGCCGTGCGCTGCGCGGGTCCTGTGCTCACCAGCGGGCGGTTCGACTTCGTCATCTGCTACGAGCCTGGAGAAGATCAGGAACTGGAGTCCACTCTCGGCAGGGCCGTGACGCGCACCGCGCAGCGCCTGCGGCTCGAGTCCGCCCGGCTCGACAGCCGCCGAGTGACGGTCTGGTTCCGCTTCACGGTGGCGGTGACCCGCATGGGCGAGGGCGACCGGGTGACCCTGTTCCCGCACCACGGCCTATCCGTGGACACCCTGGGACCTGTCTACGAAGGCGCACAGCGGGTGTTCGACGGAACCCTCCGGCCGCTGTGCCTTGGCCGGCCGGGCGCTCCTCCTGCCGTTGCCGTTACGGCCCGCGTCGATGCGGAAGGTCGCGTCCACGATGTCGCGACGGACCCGGCGGACGACTGCGGTCGCGAGGTCGCCGAGGTCGTTGCGGCAAGCCGATTCCTGCCAGCGCTGAAGGATGGGAAGCCGGTCGATGCACTCTATGACGAGGTCGTTCCCGGGATGTGGGGGCGGCTACCTCGAGGCCTGGCGCTCCGCACTGCCGGGGCGGCGGAAGACGAGCACGTGCTGCTGAGGCAGGTAGTCCTCCGTACGAAGCCACTCGAGCCCGATGGCGCTCATCTCGGTCCGGGCCTGCGCCTCGCTCATCCTGTGCAGGCGCTTGATCGGCACCGACGGATCCTCGGCCCGGTACTCGACGAGCACGAGCAGGCCGCCCGGGACGAGCGCACGCACCATGGCCTCGCCCATCTCCCGCGGGTGGGAGAACTCGTGGTAGGCGTCGACGATCAGGATCAGGTCGACGGCGCCTGCCGGAAGGTTCGGATCGGTGACGGAACCGAGCACCGGTCGGACGTTCCCGACCCCGCCCTCGTCGGCGCGCGCCTCGAGGAGCGCGAGCATCTCGGGCTGGATGTCCACCGCGAGCACCTCCCCGTCGGGCACGCGCCGCGCGATCGGGAAGGTGAAGTAGCCCGTGCCCGCCCCGATGTCCGCGACCACGTCGTCCGGCGCGAGCGGCAGCCGTTCGATGAGCAGATCCGTCCGTTCCACGACCTCGCGCATGGGGCGGTCGAGCCAGCCGGCCGCGCGGTGGCCCATGACGTGGGAGATCTCGCGGCCCAGGTAGACCTTGCCGATGCCGTCGGGGTTCGGCAGGCCCTGCTCGTAGTGCTCCCCCGGCGCGACCCAGGGCGCCCAGAGCCAGGCGAGGACCCCCAGGAGGACCGCTAGGGCGAGGGCCGAGGCGGAGCGCCGGCTACGGAGCACCGGTCAGGCCAGGCGCTTCACGAGGTCCACGAGGCGATGGCTGTAGCCGGCCTCGTTGTCGTACCACGCCAGGACCTTCACGTGGTGGCCGTCGACCACGATCGTCGAGGGCGCGTCCACGATCGAGGAGCGCGGGTCGCCCACGTAGTCCACGGAGACGAGGGGACGGGTCTCGTAGCCGAGGATCCCCGCCAGCGGTCCCTCGGCCGCTGCTTCCAGGGCCGCGTTGACGGCCGTGGCGTCCGTGGCCTCGCGGGTCTCGAGGGTGATGTCCGTGATCGACGGGCAGGTGAGCGGGACCCGGACCGCGAGGCCGGAGAGATGCCCGTCGAGGTCCGGGAAGATGCGCGTGAGGGCCTTCGCCGCCCCGGTGCTCGTGGGGATCATGGAGCTGAAGCCCGCCCGTCCGCGACGCACGTCCTTGGCGAAGCCGTCCATGACCTTCTGCGACGGCGTGACCGCATGGATCGTGTCGATGGAACCGCGCACGACGCCGAAGGTCTCGTGGAGCACCTTCACCACGGGGGCCACGCAGTTCGTGGTGCAGGACGCGCCGCTGACCCAGCGGTCGCGGGCGGGATCGAAGGCGTCGTCGTTCACGCCCACCACCACGTTCGGCACCTCGGCGTCGCCCACCGGCGCGCTCACGAGCACGTGGCCGATGCCGAGCTCCAGGTAGGGGCGCAGCGACGCCGCGTCCTTGAAGCGACCGCTGCACTCGATCAGCAGGTCGAGGCCCGCGTCCTGCCAGCCGGCGCCCGCGGGGTCCGTCCCCCGGGTCCAGCGCACCGTGCGGTCGCCGACCCGGAGCGCGTCGCCGTCGCCCGTGGCCTCGTGGGCCCAGGTGCCGTGTACGGAGTCGTGGTTGACGAGGTAGGCGGCGCCGGCGGCGTCGCCGCCGGGATCGTTCACCTGCACGAGTTCGAGGCCTGCCGGCAGGTCCGCGCGCTCGAAGAGCTGCCGGAACACGAGTCGTCCGATGCGGCCGAAGCCGTTGATGCCGATCTTCATGAGCTCTCCCGTTCCATCGTCGAGTCCCGGTAGGTCGAACCGGGCGCCCGTGCCGAGGCTGCCATCGCTCCGTGACGGTTCGGCTGCGCGCCGGTCCGGCGCCGGTTCCCGCCCAAGCTTGCACGCCTCCGGAGCCCGCTTCATAGTCCGCGCCGATTTTTTCGAGGGCGAAGGGAGGGTCCGGTGGCGGTACTCGATCGGGACGGCGTGCAGATCCACTACGAGGTCCGGGGGGACGGGCCCGTCGTGCTCCTCAGCCACGGCTACGCGGCGAGCGGACGCATGTGGGAGCGGCAGCTCGAGACCCTCTCCGACCGCTACCGCGTCGTGAGCTGGGACCTGCGGGGCCACGGCCGCTCCGACAGCCCCGAGGATCCCGCGCTCTACTCCGAGGCCCTGTGCGTCGACGACATGGCGGCCCTGCTCGACGCCTGCGGCGCGGAGACGGCGGTGGTCGGCGGCCTCTCCCTCGGCGGCTATCTCTCGCTGGCCTTCCAGCAGGCCCGGCCGGAGCGGACCCGGGCCCTCCTGCTCTTCGACACGGGCCCGGGCTACCGCAGCGACGAGGCCCGGGCCGGCTGGAACCGCTTCGCCGAGCGCCAGGCGGAGAAGTTCGAGACCCGCGGCCTCGAGGCGCTGCCGAAGGGGCGCGAGACCGCCCTCGCGGAGCACCGTTCGGCGCGGGGCCTCGCGCTCGCCGCCCGGGGCATGCTCGCGCAGGTGGACGCCCACGTGATCGACGGCCTGCCGGCCGTCGACGTGCCCACCCTGGTGCTCGTGGGCGGGAACGACGAACCCTACTTCGCGGCCACGGACTACATGGCGAAGAAGATCCCCGGCGCCCGCAAGGTCGTGATCGAGGACGCCGGCCACGCCGCCAACCTCGACCAGCCGGAACGCTTCGACGCCGCCGTGCGGGCGTTCCTCGACACCCTCTGAGTGCCGCGCCCGGCGCTTGTGCGCCGGGAGCCGGTGTGTAAACTCCGAACTCTGGCGTCCTGGGATGCCGTGGGGGAGCGGGAAGGCCTGCTTGCCCGACCCGTCGAACCCGCCGTCGTTGAGAGGAGGCTGCCCGTGCGTCGACCGCTCGGAGGTCAGCAGGAGGAGGAAGAGAGCTCGATCGACCTCACGCCCATGCTGGACGTGGTGTTCATCATGCTCATCTTCTTCATCGTCACGGCCACCTTCGTCAAGGAGATCGGCCTCGACGTGAACTCCCCGGATCCGAACAAGACGCCGCCGCCGCCGGACCCGGAGAAGCGCAGCATCGTCGTCAAGATCACGAACCGCGACCGGATCCTGATCTCGCAGCGCGACGTGGACTGGCGCTCCGTGCGCGCGAACATCGAGCGCCTGCACGCCGAGAACCCCGAGGCACCGGTGATCATCGTGCCGCACCAGGAGTCCTCGACCGGTGCGCTCATCCACATCATGGACTCGGCCCGCCAGGCCGGCGTCTACGACGTGAAGCTCGGCAACATGACCGAGTGACGGCGCGCCGCAAGGCGCACGCGAACTCCGAAGGGGCCGGCATCGCCGGCCCCTTCTCGTTTCCGGCACCGGAACCGGGGAGCACGACCATGGACCGGATCGTCGACCTGCGCAGCGACACCGTGACGCGACCGACCCCGGCGATGCGCCGGGCCATGGCCGAGGCGCCGGTGGGCGACGACGTCTACGGCGAGGACCCGTCCGTGAACGCGCTCGAAGCCCGCGTCGCCGCCCTCCTCGGCTTCGAGGCGGCGCTCTTCCTGCCGAGCGGCACCCAGTCGAACCTGGTCGCGCTGCTCACGCACTGCGGTCGCGGCGACGAGTACCTCGCCGGCGCCGATGCCCATACCTACCGTTATGAAGGCGGCGGTGCGGCGGTGCTCGGCGGCATCCAGCCGCAGCCGGTGCCCATGCTCGAGGACGGCAGCCTGGACCTGCAGGCGGTGGCCGCCGCGGTGAAGCCCGACGACTTCCACTTCGCCCGCACGCGGCTCCTGTGCCTCGAGAACACCCAGGCGGGACGCGCCCTGCCGCTCTCGCGGATCGACGCGAGCGTCGCCCTCGCGCGGGCGCGCGGCCTCGCCGTGCACGTGGACGGCGCGCGTCTCATGAACGCCGCCGTCGCCCTGGGCGAGCGCCCGGACCGGCTCGTGCGGGGCTGCGACAGCGTCTCGCTCTGCCTCTCCAAGGGCCTCGGCGCGCCCGTGGGCTCCGTGCTCGCGGGCAGCGCCGCCTTCGTCGCCGGCGCCCGACGCTGGCGCAAGGTGGCCGGCGGCGGCATGCGCCAGGCCGGCATCCTCGCCGCCGCGGGCCTGCACGCGCTCGAGCATCACGTCGACCGGCTCGCCGAGGATCATCGCCGCGCCGAGCGCCTGGCCCGGGGGCTCACGGCCCTGCCCGCCTTCGCCGCACATCCGCCCCGGCAGGCGACGAACATGGTGTTCCTGACCCACCCGCCGGAGCAGATCGCAGCGCTGGCGGGCCATCTGGAATCATGGGGAATCCGCATCCACGGCCGAGGACGCCTCGTGACCCACCTCGACGTGGACGACGAAGCGGTCGATCGGGTCGTGGACGCCGCCGCGGCCTTCGACGGAACGGCCGCAGCACCGGTGGCACGACACGCGGGCTACTGAATCGCACCACCGGCGGTGACCAGACCGATCACCGCGCCGGTCAGGAGCGTCGCCAGGGTGCCCGAGAGCAGCGAGCGGGGCGCCAGGGCGAGCACCTCGTCCCGGCGCTCGGGGACCATGGCCAGAAGGCCGCCCACGAGGATCCCCAGACTCGGCAGGTTCGCGAAGCCACAGAGGGCGTAGGTGAGCACGAGGCGGCTGCGCTCCGAGAGCGCCGCCGGCTCCAGGGCCGCGAGCTGCAGGTAGGCGATGAACTCGTTGAGCACGAGCTTCGTGCCGAGGAGGCTCCCGGCCGTCCCCGCCTCCGCCCAGGGCACGCCGACGAGCCAGGCGAGGGGCGAGAAGAGCCAGCCGAGGATCCGCTCCAGGGTCAGCGGCGTGCCCGCCACTGCCGGCAGCGCGCCCAGGAGCTGGTTCACGAGCGCGACGAGGGCCAGGAACACCAAGAGCATGGCCACGACGCTCGCGACGAGGCGCACGCCGTCGCTCGTGCCCCGCGCCACCGCGTCCATGAGCGAGCCGTAGCGCGCCGGGCCCTCGAAGTCCTCCGTCTCCGTCCCCTGCCCCGGCGGCACCATCATGGCGCCCACCACGATCGCCGCCGGCGCGCTGATCACCGAGGCGGAGAGGATGTGGCCGAGGGAGCCGGGAAGCACCGGCTCCAGGATCGCCGCGTAGAGGAGCATCACCGTCCCGGCCACGGTGGCCATGCCGCAGGTGAGGAGCACGAAGAGCTCGCCGCGGTCCAGGCGCGCCAGGAGGGGCCGCACGGCCATGGGCGCCTCCACCATGCCGACGAAGATGCTCGCCGCCGCACCGAGGCCCACGGCGCCGCCCACGCCCAGGGTGCGGCGCAGCCCGGCGCCGAGGATCCGGATGAGGAAGGGCAACAGCCGCCAGTACCAGCCGAGGGCCACGAGCACGCTGAAGACGAGGATCTGCGGGATCACCCGGAAAGCGATGACCTCGAGGTTCGCCGGGTTCGTCACCTCGAAGGGCGCCGGGCCGCCGGCCAGATGGCCGAAGAGGAAGCCCGTGGCCTGCGCCGTCGCCGCGTCCACGGCCTGGACCACGACGTTCAGGGACAGTACCGCGGCGCGCAGGGGCGGGACGTGCACGAGCAGGGCGGCGATGGCGAACTGCAGGCCGAGGCCCACGAGCAGCAGGCGACGGTCCACGGCGCGCCGGTCCTCGGAGCAGAGCCAGGCGATCCCGAGGAGGACCGCGATCCCGAGCACCGCCTGCATCCCTGCCTCCGCCGGCTCCCCGCGAAGCGGCGAGTCTACACGACGACTTCCGCCGATCCCCTCGCCGCCGCTGCGCGGGCGCGGTAACGTCTCGGAGACCGTGAAACACTCGCGCGTCGTCGCGGGCGGTCCGATCCGCGCCGTCTGCGGCCAGCGGACGAGATCTCCGTGGCGAGCTCGAGGAAGCTCGCGGGCGCGAGTGACCGCCGGATTCGCCACGGACGACGCGGTCGGCGCCGCTTCCGCGGGCGGCTCGGATCGGGGTACGCCGCAGCCGCGCGTGAGCAGACGCGCGTGAGCAGGCGCGCGCGTGCTTCACGGACGCCCAGCTTCCCGGTACCGGAGACCCCATGAGCCGAGGCCGCATCGTCCTCCTGAACGGATCGTCCAGCGCCGGCAAGACGACGCTCGCGCGCGCGCTCCAGCTCCAGCGGCGCGAGCCCTGGTTCCATCTCGCCCTCGACCAGTTCCGCGACGGCATGCCACCGGCATACCGGGGCCTGAACTCCCCCGAGGGCACGCCCGGCGCCCGGGGGCTGAACGTCGTGCCCGTGGAACGGGACGGGCGCCGCATGACCGAGGTGCGCTTCGGGGACGTCGGGCGGCGCATGCTCGCGGGCATGCACCGGGCCATCGCCGCCTTCGCCGCCGCGGGGAACGACGTGATCGTCGACGACCTCTTCCTCGAGGAGGACACGCTCGACGACTACCTCGACGCGCTCGAGGGCTTCCTCGTGCTCTTCGTCGGCGTGCGCGCCTCCCTCGACGTGGTGGCGGCGCGGGAGGCGCAGCGCCCCGGGCGCTTTCCGGGCACGGCCCACTCCCACTTCGACCGGGTCCACGCCCACGGCATCTACGACCTGGAGGTGGACACGGGCATCGCGCCGCCGAAGGCCTGCGCCGCGACCATCTCCGCGCGCCTCGACGACGCGGCGCCGCCCTCGGCCTTCGACGAACTCCGCCGCTTCCGGCGCGAGGGACGGCATCTCGCGCGGGACGACTTCCACCTCCGCGACGGCGGCAGTTGATGCTCGGCCATCCCCCGGGCCTGCGGGTCCTGTTCCTCACGGAGCTGTGGGAGCGCTTCAGCTACTACGGCATGCGCGCGATCCTGATCTTCTACCTCACGCGCCAGCTCCGCTTCGACGACACGGACGCGTATCTCCTCTACGGGAGCTACGTCTCGCTCATCTACGCGCTGCCGGTGCTCGGCGGCCTCCTCGCGGACCGGCTCCTCGGGGCGCGGCCGGCGGTGACCGCGGGCGCCGTGCTGCTCGTGCTCGGCCACTTCGCCATGGCCTTCGAGGCGCAGCCCCCCGCGGTCGGCCCCGACGGCGCGCTCCTCCGCGACGCCTTCGGCGAGCAGGTGCTCTACCTCGCCCTCGCGCTCCTCTGCGTCGGCACGGGACTGCTGAAGGCGAACGTCTCCACGCTCGTGGGCGCCCTCTATCCCCGCGCGGATCCGCGCCGGGAAGGCGCCTTCACGATCTTCTATCTCGGCATCAACCTCGGCGCCTTCTCGGCCTCGCTGCTCGTGGGATGGCTCGGGGAACGCGTGGGCTGGTCCTGGGGCTTCGGGGCCGCAGGGGTCGGCATGCTCCTCGGGCTCGCCGTGTACCTCGGCGGACGGCGCCATCTCCTGCACGTCGGGGCACCCCCGGTGCCGGGACGGCTCGGTGCCCGCGGCGTGCTCGGGCTGCGCACCGACGGCCTCGTGGCCCTCGGCGTTCTCGCCACCGTGCTCGTCGTCTGGCAGCTGATCCAGCTCCCGGCCCTGGTGGGCACCGTGCTCGGATCCGTCGCGACCCTCGCCGTGGGCGGCGTCGTCGCCGTCGCGCTCCTGCGCCTCGCGCCCGTGGATCGCGACCGCATGCTCCTGCTGCTGTTCCTGTCCGGCTGCTCGGTGCTGTTCTGGGCGCTCTTCGAGCAGGCGGGAAGCTCCCTGAACCTCTTCACGGACCGGAACGTGGACCGGACCGTGCTCGGCCGGGAGCTTCCGGCAGCCCAGTTCCAGGCCCTCAACGCCGGCTTCATCCTCCTCCTCGCGCCGGCCTTCGCCCTGCTCTGGCCGCTGCTCGCGCGCCGGGGCCTCGAACCGTCGGCGCCGGCGAAGTTCGGCGTCGCCATCGTCCTCGCGGGCGCCGGCTTCTGGGCCCTCGTGGTCGGCGCGGCGGGGGCGGTGGACGGACGGGTCGCCCTCGGCTGGCTCGTGCTCGCCTACTTCCTGCACACGACCGGAGAGCTGTGCCTGTCCCCGGTGGGGCTCGCCACCGTCACGCGGCTGTCGGTCCCGGGGCTGGTCGGGCTGATGATGGGCATCTGGTACCTCTCCATCGCCGGGGCCGGCTGGATCGGCGGCCTCGTCGCCTCCGCCATGGATGCGGGTGCGACGGACGCCGAAGGCTCGCTCGACGCCTTCACGGGCGTGTTCCGGGACCTCGGTACCGCCGCCTGCGTGGCCGGGGTGCTCCTGCTGCTCGCCGCGCCGCTCCTGCGCCGGGCCATGCACCCGGAACAGGATTCCGCGGCCGAGGGGGTCCCCGCCGCGCGCTGAGCTACAGCGGCCGGATGCGGATCACCGGGCCCTCGACCTGCTCCGGAGCGGAAGCGAGCGGCAGGAGCGTGCCCGAGAGCCACGCGGGGAACTGATCGTCGTAGTGCGGGCTCAGGAAGTGACCGGACTGCCCGCCGGCGATGACGGCGGCGGCGCGCGGCGGCTCCGTGAGGGCGATCACCGTCCGCACGCTCGCACCGCCGCGCGCCTCGAAGTCGCCGCCGTAGCGATAGCGCGCGCGGCCCAGCACCGGATTGCCCCCGCCCCAGGGCCAGGGACCGCGATCGAGCAGCCGCGAGAGCCCCGGAACGGCACGTCCCAGCTCGTGGCGGAAGGCCACCCGGTGCAGCACGTCCCAGCGCCAGCGGCGAGGATCGTCGCCGAGGCGCCGGGCGAGGTCCGACACCGCCGCACCGAAGGCCTCCGTGACCGTCGCGCGCCGGCGTCCCCGCCACCAGGGCGAGGCCTCACCGTCGAGCACGAGCCCGTCGAGGGCGTGGTTCAGCGGGTAGCTCTGTGCGAGCAGGCGCGCGTGCAGCGCCGGTCCGAGGGTGTCTGCGAAGAGCGCGTCGGCCAGGGCGACGTACCAGGCGTTCCAGATCGAGGCGCCCACGGAGTCCCCGCGCAGCTGCGGGTCCTGCGCCCAGGCGCGCACGGCCGCGAAGGCCTCCCGCTCCGGCCCCGCCAGGCGATCGGCGTCGACGTCCTCGAGCAGCACCGGCAGCAGCCGCGCGGCCTGGGTGTCGCGGACGTCCGTCTGCAGCGCCGCCATGGACGCCTCGGTGAGGTCGCGGGCGCCGCCGAGGGCCTCGCGCAGGCGACGCATGCGGTAGCCGGGGGCGTTGTCCGCCGACACGAGGGGCGCGCTTCCCGGCGGTGCGGTCCGGGCGTTCGCCGCCGCCACCCAGGCGCGCGGTGGATCCTCGAGACGGGGCAGCGCCGCTGCGGGCACGAAGCCGTCCCAGGCGCTCCCCGGATCGCGGGCGTCCGCGGGCAGGAGGCCGGTGCCGGTGCCGCGGCGGGGCAGCCGGCCGATCACGCGCGTGCCGAGGTGCCCGTCCGTGTCCGCCCAGAGGAGGTTCGCGCTCGGCGCCGGGAAGGCGTCCAGGGCGGCCTCGAAGGCCGCGCGGTCGCCGGCGCGGTTCAGGGCCAGGAGCGCGTCGAGGCCGGCGTCCTCCGGCCCGAGCCGGTGCCCGCTCCAGGCGAGGGAGAGGGGCGGCTCCTCGGAGATCAGCGGGCCGTTCTCGGTGAGGAGCACGCGCTCCCGGTGCGGCGTCGCCCGCCCGCGCACGGGGATCGTCTCCTGTCGCACCGTGGCCCGGTACCAGCCTGCGCGCCCCCGGAAGCGCAGTGGATCGGCGGGGTCGCGCGTCTCCAGGAACAGATCCTGGCTGTCGCCGACGTTGGTCATGCCCCAGGCGAAGCGATCCGAGAAGCCGTTGATCACCCCGGGCAGTCCCGGCACGGTCCACCCCCGCAGCGCTCGGCGGTCCTCGCCCGGCGCACCGTGAAAGAGGTGCACCTCGTACTGGAGCGCGGGCATGGACCAGCCGTCGTGGGAGTCGAAGGCGAAGAGCGGCACGCCGAGGGCACTGCGCTCCGCGGCGACGGCCCAGGCGCTGCTCCCGAGCCCCGCGGCCGGGCGCGGGACCCCTGCTCCGGGACGCGCGGCGCCGATCCGGTCGAGCAGCGCCAGCGTGGCGGCGACCGGGGGCCCCGGAGTGGCAGCGGGGACGACCCAGGGAAAGTCGCCCGCGCGCGCCTCCGCGGGCAGGAACGCGCGGAAGCGCGCGTCGTCCAGCTGCGCCCGGAGCGCCAGGCGCAGCAGTTCCTGCTCGAGGTTGTTGGCCGAATCCCAGGCGACGATGGCGGCGACCGCGAAGACGTCCTCGGGAGTCCAGGCCACCGGCCGGGCGCGCAGGAGCAGGAACTCCGGCGCGGGGACCGGCTGCGCGTCGAGGGCGGCGTTGACGCCCGCGACGTAGCGCGCCACGAGGCCACGCGCTTCGGCCCCGGCGTGCTCGCCGAGGTTCCGGCCGAGGGCGGGCACGCCGGCGCGCACCAGCGTCCGGTCGGCCTCGAGCAGGTCCTCGCCGAGGAGCTCCGCGAGGCGCCCGCGGCCCGCGCGGCGCAGCAACTCCATCTGCCAGCTGCGCTCCCGGGCGTGGAGCCAGCCGAGGATCGTCAGGGCGTCGGCGAAGGACGCCGCCTGTACCCAGGGTCGGGCGTGGGCGTCGAAACGGACCGTGGCGGGGGCATCCAGGGGCAGCGCGGCGGTCGCCGGCGCTCCCGGGCGGGAGGCGAGGAGCGCGCCCGAGAGCCCGGCGAGGAGGAGCGCGGCGACGGCGAGGAGCCCGAGGCCGACACGCCGCAGCAGCCGCGCCACGGGGCGCTCAGCGCGGGACGGCGACGCCGCGCGTCACCCAGGTGGCGATGCGCGGCCCCGGCATCGCATGGCCCGCGCGGAGTTCCTCGATGCGGAACCCCGCGTCCTCGAGCAGCCGTTTCGTGTCCCGGGTGAGATGGCAGCCGCCGGCGAGGCACTTCCAGAGCGGCTCGACGCGGTGCTGCCAGCGCTGCACGGACGGATCGGGGGCGAGGCCGTGCTCCACGAAGTAGAGCCGCCCACCGGGCTTCAGCAGCCGGCGCACCTCGCCGAGGGCGCGGTAGACGTTCGGGATCGTGCAGAAGGTGAAGGTCACCACGGCGCTGTCGAAGCGCGCGTCCACGGCCGGCACCTCCTCCCCGGAGAGCGTGAGCAGCTCCACCTCGAAGGGGGCCTCGCGCATGCGCGCCTCGGCGAGGGCCGTGATGTGCACGCCCGGATCGACGCCGGTGACCCGGCGCACGCGCGAGGGATCGTAGAGCCCGAGGTTCAGGCCGGAGCCGAGGCCGAGTTCGAGCACGTCCCCGTGGGCGAGGGGCACGATCTCGCGGCGCACCTCCATCACTTCCGGGCTCCCGCACATGCGGTCGATCATGGGCGAGAGCAGGAAGCGGTCGTAGAGGCTCACCGGGCGGTCTCCCCGGCCCGTGCGAGGGCCGCGTCCACGAGGGGGACGCGGTCGTTGCCGAAGTAGAGGTCGTCGCCGTTCACGAAGAAGGTGGGCGAGCCGAAGCCGCCCCGCTCCACGAGTTCGTCCGTGTTCGCGCGCAGCCGGTCCTTGCAGGCCGGGTCCGAAGCGGCGGCGAGGATCTCGTCCGCCGGCAGGGCGAGGGCACGCAGCACGTCCCGGATCACCGCGTCGTCGGAGATGTCCCGGAGCTCGCCCCAGTAGGCCTCGAAGAAGGCCCGCGCGTAGGGCACGAGGCAGTCGTGATCGAGCGCCCAGAGCGCGCCGCGCATGACCTTGACGCTGTTCACGGGGAACACGGGCGGACTGCCGATGCGCAGCCCGGCCAGGCGCGCCCAGTCGGCGAGGTCCTTCGCGTGGTAGCGGGCCTTCGCGGGCACCGGTCGCTCGCGCTGCTCGTAGACGCTCGGATTCACGGCGTTGAAGACCCCGCCCACGAGGATCGGTCGCCAGCGGACGGGCACGCCGTGGCGCGCCGCCACGGGCTGGATCGCCTCGAAGGCGAGGTAGGTCCAGGGCGACGAGCAGTCGAAGAAGCACTCCAGGGTGGTCACGCGCGTCGCCTCCCCCGCCCCGTCCGCGACCTCAGCCGCGCTCGTAGGTGCCGACCAGCCGGTTCATGGCGACCACGTGCGGCTCGATGCGCTCGAGGAGTTCCCAGAGGGACAGGCCCGCGGGCAGCTCCGGATCGCTGTCGAGGGCCAGGACCCAGAAGAAGTAGTGATGGCGCCCGTGCCCTTCCGGCGGCATGGGCCCGCCGTAGCCCGGGTTGCCGAAATCGTTCACGCCCGCCGTGTAGTCGCCGACGGCCTCCGGCAGCTCGCGTACCTTCCCGGGGATGCCGTAGAGCACCCAGTGCACGAAGCCGTAGCTGCCCGGTTTCACGAGCGGCGCGTCCGGGTCGTGACAGATCACGGCGAAGGCCTTCGCGTCGGCCGGCGCGCCCTCCCAGGCGAGCGGCGGGGAGACGTCGGCGTCCTCGCCGGTGAAGCGCGCGGGGATCGCTCCGCCGGCGGCGAAGGCGGCGCTCGTGAGCTGCAGGTCGGACAGCGCGAAACCCATGGTCGGTCCCTCCGTTGGTCGCATCGAGGCGCCGCGGATGCTCGCACGGATCCGCGCACCCGGCCAAGGGAAGGGTCCGGAGTGCCTCCCGGAGGCTCAGCCCGGGAGCGGTCGATCCAACGCGTCCGCGAGGGCGCGCTCGAGCTCCGGCTGGCGGAACCGGTAGCCGAGCTCCAGGGGGCGCGACGGCAGCACGCGGGCGCCCTCGAGGAGCAGCTCGTCGGCGAGGTCCCCGAGCGCCGCCCGGAGCACGAAGGCCGGCACGGGAAACGGCGTCGGGCGATGGAGCACGCGCCCGAGCGCGCGCGTGAACTCCGCGTTCGTCGCCGGCTCCGGTGCCGTGGCGTTGAGCACGCCGGCACTCGCGGGCGTCGCGAGGGTGAACTCGAGGAGCCCGAGCACGTCCTCCAGGTGGACCCAGCTCATCCACTGTCGCCCGTGGCCGATGCGTCCGCCGAGGCCGAACTGGAACGGCAGCCGGAGCCGGGCCAGGAGGCCTCCCGGTCCGAGCACGAGACCGATGCGCAGCCGGGTCAGCCGGCTGCCGACGGCCTCGAAGCGCAGGGCCGCCTCCTCCCACTGTCGGCAGAGCTCGGCGGCGAAGCCCTCGCCCACGGGATCCGCCTCCGTGAAGGTCGCGGTCTCGGAGGTGCCGTAGTAGCCCACGGCGGAGGCGCTGACGACCACCTCGGGGGGGGCCGCCGCGAGGGCACCGGCGAGGGTCTCCGTGAGCGCCACGCGGGAATCGAGCAACGCCCGGCGCCGCGCCTCCGTCCAGGGGCGGTCGGCGATGCCCTCCCCGGCCAGGTTCACGAGGAACCGCGGCGCGACGGAGGCCGCCTCCTCCGGGCGCTCGAGATACTGCACCGCGTCGCCGAGGCGGCGCCGCGCACGGGCCGGGTCGCGGGTGAGCACGGTGATCCGGGCCCCGGCGGCGCGCAGGCGCGGCACGAGCCGCGAGCCGATGAAGCCCGTCCCGCCGGTGACGAGTACGGAAGCGTCCTGGAGTGCGTCCATCTGCGGATCCCGTTCCGCGCCCGTGGATCGCGTCGATGGTACCGACCCGGCCGCGTCGAGAGCCACGACCGGCGCGGACACCGGCCGTGGCTCCGGTGAGGACCGGGGCGGTACATTGCGCGGCGAGTCGCACGCCGCCGCGGGAGAGATCCGGACCATGCACGAGGACGACGCACTCCAGCGCTTCGCGGCGCTCCTGGACGGCGCCCGGCGCGCCGTGCTCTTCACGGGGGCCGGCATCAGCACGGAGTCCGGCATCCCCGACTTCCGCAGCCCCGGCGGCCTGTGGACGCGCATGAAGCCCATCCCCTTCCAGGACTTCGTCGCCTCCGACGAGGTACGCCAGGAAGCCTGGCGCCGCCGCTTCGACGGCGAGCGGACGCTCGAGGCCGCGGCGCCGAACCGGGGCCACGCGGCGGTCGCGGAGCTCGTGCGCCGCGGCACCGCCGCCCTGGTGGTCACGCAGAACGTCGACGACCTGCACCGGCGTTCGGGGATCGATCCGGAGCGGATCGTCGAACTGCACGGCAACGCCCATCATGCGACCTGCCTCGCCTGCGGCAGGCGTCACGAGCTCGAGGACCTGGAGCGGGAGTGGCGCGAGACCGGCCGCGTGGGACCCTGCGCCGCCTGTGGCGGGATCGTGAAGACCGCCACGATCAGCTTCGGGCAGGCCATGCCGGAGGCGGAGATGGCCCGCGCCGAGGCGGCGACCCTCGACTGCGATCTCTTCGTCGTGATCGGTTCCTCGCTGCAGGTCTATCCGGCCGCCGGGTTCCCCGAGCTCGCCGCGCGCCGCGGTGCACCGCTCGTGATCCTGAATCGTGAGGAGACGCCCCTCGACGACCTCGCGACGCTGGTGCTGCACCGGGAGATCGGGGAGACCCTGGCCTTCGCGACCGGCCTGAACCGTTGAGGAGGAGTGCAGGCTCCCGCGTGCGTGGGGGCACACCCCTCTGTGGGAGCAAGCTTCAGCTGCGACTTCTCGCCGGAGGTCGGAGACGATCGCGGCTGAAGCCCGCTCCCAGAGGCGTGGGGGCGCGGCCCATGACGCGAGCCGACGTCCGCCGCGACTTCGCAGGATCCGCCGCAGACGATGCCCGCTCCGAAGCCGGACCGAGGGACAGGAGGCGGCTGTGGCGAGATCGAGGAAGTTCGCCGAGGCAAGTGCCTGCTGATTCCGCCACGGAGAACGTGGCCGGAGCCGCCGATCGGAGCGCTCGGCAGACGCGCGTGAGCAGGCGGTCGATTCCTTTCACGGACGTTCAGTGGTCGCTGTCGCGGGTCGCCTCGAGCATCTCCTGGGCCCGGTCCACGGCCGCGACGATCTCGCTGATGCAGCGGCGCGCGAGGTCGGAGGTCTGCTCGAGTCCCACCATCTCCGCCCGCCCGCGGATCACCCCGAGCACGTTCGCGAGGTCGTGTACCAGCCGTCGCGACGCCTCCCGCACCGGCGCATCGGCACCGGGCGCCGGCTCCCCCGCCTCGCCCAGGATCACCACGGCGCCCCCGGCCCGGGGCAGGGCCAGCGCGGGCACGCGGCCGGCGGCGGTCAGGACGTCGAGGCGGGTGGCGACGAGGGGGTCTCCCTCGAGGTCGAGGACGGCGCCGATGTGCCGGTCGCGCACGCGCGCACCGTCGAGACCGAGACGCTCGAGCGCCGTCGGCGTGACGTCGCGGACGATGCCTCCGGAGTCGATCTCGAGCCAGGCGACCGCCACGGGCGGCGGAGTCGCCGTGATCCCCGCCTCCACGGCGGCGAGATCGCGCCGCATGCGCTCGAGCAGCGTGTGCAGATCGGCCATGGTTCCCGCTCCCGCGCCCGACGGGCGTCGATGACGCGCCGCGGCCCCCGGGGCCCCGCGGCGCGGGCGTGCAGGATACGACAATCGACGCACGCTTGCGGTCCGGCCCCCGGGGACCACGCCGGCGCCCTCTCCCTTCGCCGGTGCAGGGCGTAGACTCGGGGCCTGCGCAGACCCCGGAGGGACGCGCCATGGGCGAGACGACCCCGCTCCTCGACGCACTGCTCGAGCGCCTGCTGCCGGCACCGCCGGAGACGCTGGAGGAACTCACCACCGGCTGGAGCAATCGCGTGCTCCGCGCCCGGAGCCCGGGCCGCGTGCTCTACCTGCGCCTGCCCCGGGGTGCCGCCCCCCTGCCGGGGATCGACCGGGTGCGGGAAGCCGCGATCCTCGAGGCGGCCGTCGCCGCGGGGCTCGCGCCCCCGGTGGTCCACCTCGACCCGGTCCTCGGCGTGCTCGTGACCGAGGGCGTGGCGGCGCCGCCGCTGACCGGCGAGCGCCGGCGGACGGCGACGCTCCTGCGCAACCTCGCGGCGACGCTGCGCCGGATCCACGCCCTGCCCGTGCCCACGGACGCCGTCTACCACCCCGGCGCCTGGGCCCTCGCCGTCCTCGAAGCCGCGGCGGACGCGGGCGCACCGGTGCCCCGGGACGCGCTCGCCGAGGCCCGGGCCCTCGCGGACCTGCCCCTGCGCCGGGACGTGCTCTGCCACAACGACCTGAACCCGGACAACCTGCTGCTCGGCCAGCGCATCTGGGTCCTCGACTGGGAGTTCGCCGCGGCCGGGGACCCGCGCACGGACCTCGTCGGCCTCGCCGAGTCCCTCGGCCTCGACCGGGCGGAACGCGCGCTGCTCTTCGACGCCTACGGCCTGCCGCCCCTGTCACCGCGGGACGAGACCGCCCTGCGCCGTGCCCATCACCTCGCCCAGTACGCCTGGGCCCTGGCGATGCTCGGCCGGGGCCGGGTCACCGCCGAGATCCGCGGCCAGCTCGAGCGCTCCCGCCTGGCCCTCGGCTACGGCTGAACGCCCAGGGAGGCGAGCGCGGCGAGCGCCGCCTCGAGGCGCGCCGGCCCTAGTCCCGAGACCTCCGCCCAGGGTCGCGCGAGCGCCCGCAGGAGCGCCCGGTAGCGTTCGTGCAGCACCCGGCGGGCGTCCGCGTCGGGGGTTTCCCGCAGCGGGTCCGCTTCCCAGGGCAGATCCGGCGCCGGCAGGAGATACACCGCCGGGGCGCGCGCCGCGAGAGCCTCCACGATGCGCGGGTCGCAGCGGCCGTACTTCGCCTCGGCCCAGATCCGCAGCACCACGAGATCCGTGTCCGCGACCACCGGCCCGCCCTGCGAGCGGGCCTCCGCCTCGGCCCGGGCCTGGAGCATCGCGAGGACCGTGAGGTCGCCCTCCTCGTAGCGTCCCCCCCGCGCCGTGAGCCAGGGGCGCGCCTGCTCCGCCACGAGCGGACGGCCGAGGTGCTCGGCCAGGGCGGCCGCGAGGGTCGTCTTGCCCGTGGATTCCACGCCGACGACGACCACGTCCGGGGCGGCGACGCCGGGGCCGCTCATGCGGGCGCGAGGGTCGGTCCCGCGGCGAGACTCCGGCGCCAGGCGAGCCAGCCGGCGATCGCCATGCCCGTGTAGACGAGATAGAGCAGCGCGTAGAAGTACAGGCCCTTGTAGAGGTAGATCCCGGTGGCGAGCACGTCCACCACGAACCAGAGCACCCAGTTCTCGAGGTGCTTGCGCGTGGACAGCCACATGGCCGCGAGCGAGAGGCAGGTGGTCGCGTTGTCCCAGTAGGGGAGGTCCGCGTCGGTCCAGAGCTCGAAGGCCCGGCCGAAGACGCCGGTGCCGATCGCGGCGGCGAGCACCAGCGCGGCGACCGGGCCGGCCCCGGCCCGGGTCACCGGCACCGCGGCGTGGCTCGTGCTGCCACCGCGCAGCCAGAAGTACCAGCCGTAGGCGTTCAGGCCGAGGAAGCCCAGGTGCAGGAGCAGATCGGCGTAGAGCCGGGCGTCGAGGAAGATGACGATGGAGACCAGCACGTAGACGATGCCGAGCGGCCAGGTCCAGACGTTCTGACGGATCAGCAGCCACACGCAGACGAGCCCCGTGACGAGACCCGTGGCCTCGAGGAGCCGCATGGGCGTCAGGAATGCCGAGAGTGCCTCCACCGAAGGGGTCCGTCCGCGACCGAAGGAGGCGCCCGACCGGAGTCGGGCCGGGCGCGAGCCGCGGACCTTAGCGCGGATCCCGCGCCGGCGTCAGGGGGACCCCGGCTCAGCGGGCGGCGTCGGCGGCGGGCCAGTCCTCGGGGCGGAAGCGCCGGACCTCGCCCGGGCGCGGGTCGGCATCGCCGCCGTCGCGCAGCCGGAGCACCGGGTAGTCGAGGCGGAACGGCACCAGCTCGGCGCCGTCGAGGGACGCGCAGCGCCGCGCGGCGGCGGCGCCGAGGGGAACGAACACCTTCACGACGGGTCTCCCGTGGGCGACCGGGGCGGGCGGTCGAGAACGAGTGTCAGCTTCGCCCCGGAACTCCTTGTGTGGAGGGGAGTTCAGCACCATTTCGGAGAGGCTGCCGCCCGTCTCCCATGGAAGCTCCGGGAGGCTTCGTGGAGAAACGATGGACCCCGGAGCGATCAGGCCCCCCGCGTGGCAGCGGCTCCGGCAGCACGTAGAATTCCCGCGGACGCGCCGCCGGTGACCCGACCCGCGCCCGCCCCGACCTCAGGAGGCTCCGAGCCTGCCCATGCGCAAGACCATCGCCATCGTCGAGGACGAACCGGATCAGCGCGAGAACTACCGCGACGCGATCACCAAGAAGGGCTACGACGTACGCGTCTTCGGCAGCCGCGAGGAGGCCCTCGCCGGCTTCGACGAGGCGCTGCCGGACCTGGCCGTGCTCGACATCATCCTCGGCGAGGAGGTGGACGCGGGCTTCGAGCTCTGCCGGGACCTGCTGGCGCGCTCCCCGTCCCTGCCCGTCATCTTCCTCACGGAGCGCATCGACGAGATCGACAAGATCTCCGGCCTGCGCCTGGGCGCCTGGGACTACCTGCCCAAGCCCATCTCCCTGGACTACCTGGCCGAGCGGATCGCCTCGCTCCTGCGCATCAACGCCGCCCGGCACCAGGCCGCCGGAAGCGGTACCCAGGCCGAGACCGGGCGGCGCATCGGCGACCTGCTCCTGGACCAGGAAGCCCTGCTCGTGTCCTGGAAGGGCAAGGCCATCGACCTCTCGGGCACGGAGTTCCGCATGCTCGCCAAGCTCGTGCGCCAGCCCGGCCACGCGGTGAGCTACGACACGCTCATGCACGCCACCATGCAGTCGCTGGTCACGAACAACACGATCAACACGCACATGCGCAACATCCGCAAGAAGTTCGAGCGGGTCGATCCGGACTTCGCGTGCATCAAGAGCGAGTACGGCTACGGCTATCGCTGGGTGACGCCGTGAGGGACGGCCCGTGAGCCGGCGCCGGGGCCCCCGCCTCTCCACGAAGCTCATGCTCCTGGGGGTGGCCCTGCTGATCCTGCCCTGGTTCAGCTTCCGCCAGCTGGTGGAGATGGAGTCCTTCCTGATCCAGGGGCAGTCCCAGGCGCAGCTGCTCGCGGCCGAGGGCATCTCCACGCTCCTGAACGGTCGGGAGGACCTCTTCGACGATCTGCCCCTCTCCGCCGAGGGCTACGAGGTGCTCTACGTGCACCCGCTGCCCGTGGCCGTGCGCCTGGACGGCCGCGACGGGGAATGGGAGCCCCTCTTCGACCGGCGTCAGGGCTTCGGGACCGTGCCCGACGCCGAAGACCCGTCCGAGCGGATCTGGCTCGACGGATCCTTCGACCTGATCCTCGGCGAACGCAACGGCCAGCTCTACGGCGTCATGCGCGTGAACGACCGGGAGCGCGTCTGGCGCGACCCGGACTACCTGCGTCTGGACAACGCCGACCACGTGCGCCTGTCCTACGTCACGCCGGAGGGGGAGCCCGGGCGCCTGCAGCTGTCCATGCAGGAGCCGGGGGTGATCAGCGCCTACCACATGGACGCCGACTGGCGCTTCGCCGCCCAGGGGCAGCCCGACAACCGCATCCAGGGCTTCGTGCAGCCGAGCACGACGGGCGACGCCTGGGTGCTCGAGTTCCGCGTGCCCCTGGAGATGTTCCAGGGGCGCTCGCGCTTCGGGATCTCCGTGGTGGACGTGGACGATCCCGGGACCCGGGAGATCCGCGCCATCACCCAGACCCTGCCGAAGGCCGGCGCCGAGGCCTTCAACCTGGTGGTGCTGCGCTCGCCGGAGGTGCTGAACATCGTCGAGGGGCTGGGCTACGCGGGAGCCCGCATCCTCGTCATCGACGCCCGGCGCCGCGTGCGCGCCGAGACCGGCAGCTACCAGAGCACGCCCGAGCCCGAGGCCCCGGGGCTCGGCGACAGCGTCCTCGAGTCCCTGCGCCCCCTCGTGCGCTCCCTCCTCGACGCGGCCCGGGGCGAGAACGACGAGATCGCCATCGCCTCGAGCGGGGAGGAGGTGATCTCCGACGCCATCGCGGGCACCCCCTCGGTGCTCCGGCGGCGCCTCGTCAACGGCGAGGAGGTGATCATGGCGGCGCACCCGATCGTGGGCCGCGAGCAGCGGGTGATCGGCTCCGTGGTCGTGGAGCAGAACACGGACGACATCCTCGAGCTGCAGCGCGCTGCCCTGGAACGCATCATCGGGGTCTCCGCCGCGAGCCTGCTCGCGGTGTTCCTCGTGCTCCTCGCCTTCTCGATCCGCCTCGCCTGGCGCATCCGGGGCCTCGGGGCGGAGACCACGAACGCCATCGACACCCAGGGCCGCCTGAAGACCAACCAGCTGCGGCGCGAGATCGACGCCGGGGACGAGATCGGCGACCTCGCGCGCAGCGTCTCGAACATGCTCGCGAAGCTCCATCAGCACACGCAGTTCCTGGAGAACATGCCGCGCACGCTGCGCCACGAGATCAACAACCCGCTGAACACGCTCTCGACCTCCCTGCAGAACCTCGAGCAGGAGAAGCCGGAGCTCGTCGGCAACAAGTACCTCGACGCGGCCCGGCGCGGCGTGCTGCGCATCGGCGCGATCGTCCAGAACCTCGCCGACGCGGCGAACCTCGAGGAATCGCTCGGGGCGGAGGACCTCGAGGTGATCGACCTCGAACAGCTGCTCGAGAACTACGTGCGCAACTGCGCGACCGTGCATCCCCGCTGCAGCTTCGTGTTCCGGGGAGCGGCACAGCCGGTGCTCGCCCGGGTGGCGGACTACCGGATCGAGCAGCTCCTCGACAAGATGATCGACAACGCCGTGGACTTCCACACGCCGGGGACGCCGATCCGCGTGCTGCTCGACCTCAAGCGCGAGACGCTCGAGATCACCGTCGCCAACCAGGGCCCGACCTTCCCGGAGGAGATCCGCGAGAGCCTCTTCGACTCCATGGTCACGCAGCGCACCGGCACCCGGGACAACCGGCTCCACTTCGGCCTCGGGCTCTACGTGGTCCGGGTGATCGCCGAGCGTCACGGCGGTACGGTGCGGGCCGCGAACCTCATGGACGGCTCGGGCGTCGCCGTCACCGTGAGCCTGCCGCTCGCCCAGGATCCGGTGCGCCTGCGCGCCGCCGGCTGAGGCGCCTTCCCCTTTCCACACGGGCGCATCCCGATCCGGAGACGCGCACATGACCGACCCTTCCCGTTTCGCTCCCGGGGCCACGGCCCTCGTCGTCGGGGCCGGCGGCGGCCTCGGGGCCGCCTTCGTCCGGGCCCTGAAGGCCGATCCGGCCTTCGAGACGGTGCTCGCCACGGCCCGGGAACCCGACCGGGTGGCGGATGCCGACGGCGCCATCGCCCTCGACGTGCTGGACGACGGCTCCATCGACGCCGC
>JAZBPF010000396.1:0-7700 GCA_036351515.1 Pseudomonadales bacterium
GCGGCGATCTGGAGGCGGCGATCGCCGCCGGCGCCACCCACGTCCGCATCGGCACGGCCCTCTTCGGACCGCGCCCCCGGAAGGAGCCCGTTCACCCATGAGTCCTTCCGCGTCCGCGCCGTCGCCCCGCATCGCCTTCGTCGGCGGCGGCAACATGGCCCGCTCCCTGGTCGGGGGTCTGCTGCAGGCGGGCTTTCCGGCCGAGCGCATCACCATCACCGATCCGGACGCCGGCGCCCGGGAGCGGCTCGCGCGCCTCGGCGCCGTGCGCGTGCTGGAGGACAACGCCGCCGCCGTCGCCGACGCGGACCTCGTGGTCCTCGCCGTGAAGCCGCAGGTGGCGGACGCCGTGCTCCGGCCCCTCGCAGGGCCGCTCGCCGAGTCCGGCGCCGTGCTCCTGTCCATCGCGGCAGGGGTCACCGTGGCCATGCTCCGGCGCTGGGCCGGCCCCGTGCCCGTGGTGCGCTGCATGCCGAACACGCCGGCGCTCGTCGGGGCGGGCATGTCGGCGCTCTACGCCACCGACGACGTGGACGCGGCGGGGCGGGCACTCGCCACGACCGTGCTCGAGGCCGGCGGCCACGCGCTCTGGGTGGAGGACGAGGCGCTGCTGGACGCGGTCACGGCCACCTCCGGCAGCGGGCCCGCCTACTTCTTCCGTGTCATGGAGGCGATGATCGAGAGCGCCACGGACCTCGGGCTGCCTCCGGACGCCGCCCGGACGCTGGTCCTGCGCACGGCCCTCGGCGCCGCGCGCATGGCCCTCGAGAGCGACGTGGAACCGGGCGAGCTCCGCCGCCAGGTCACCTCCCCCGGCGGGACCACCGCCGCGGCCCTGGCGGCCTTCGAGGACGGCGACCTGGCCGGAGTGGTGCGCCGGGGCATGGAGGCGGCGGCCGCCCGGTCCGCGGAGCTGGCGCGGGAACTCGATCGATGAACGCCCGCCGCGCCGCGGAGCGCGGCGCGGTTCCGGAAATCACTTCAGCGCGGGAGCGAGCATGAGCAGCGCGATGAGCGGCGCGGGCTACTTCCTCATCGAGGCCCTCTTCACCCTGGCGACCTTCGCGGTCCTGATGCGCTTCGTGCTGCAGGCGGTGCGCGCGGACTTCTACAACCCCATCAGCCAGGCCATCGTGCGCATCACCGATCCGGTGCTGCGGCCCCTGCGGAAGGTCCTTCCCTCCACCGGGGGTCTCGACCTGGCCGCCCTGCTCGTGGCGATCGCCCTGCAGCTCCTGCTCCTGCTGCTCGTGTTCCGGGGGCTGTCCCCGGTGACGGGGTTCCTGGTGGCCAGCTTCCGGCTGCTCACGCTCGTGCTCGACCTCTACTTCTGGGCCCTGATCGGGATCGTGATCCTGAGCTGGGTGGCTCCCGGCAGCCGACACCCGGGCGCCGCGCTGCTCTACCAGGTGACGGAGCCGCTGGTGGCGCCGTTCCGGCGGCTCATCCCGCCCGTGGGCGGCCTCGACTTCTCCATCATGGTGGTCTTCCTGGTCCTGGTCGTGGTGCGCGAGTACCTCGTCCCCGGCCTCGCCGCGGAGGCGGGCATCCCTCGGGGGCTCCTCTACTGACGGATCCGGGCGGCGTGTTGCACGGCTCGCGAGGGCGCCCGTAGACTTCGCCGCCACCCGACGGCGAGGGAGTCGCGCATGCCCGCTGCCCTGCCCGACGACTCCGTCGGGATCGTCGTCCCCCAGCTCGCCCGCTTCGACGATCCCTTCGAGCTGGTCTGCGGGGCGAGCCTCCCGAGCCACGAACTCGTCTACGAGACCTACGGCACCCTGAACGAGGCCGGCACGAACGCGGTGCTCGTCTGCCACGCGCTCTCCGGCCATCACCATGCCGCCGGCTACCACGCCCCCGACGACCGCAAGCCCGGTTGGTGGGACGTGTGCATCGGCCCCGGCAAGCCCATCGACACGAACCGGCTCTTCGTCGTCGCCTGCAACAACCTCGGCGGGTGCCACGGCAGCACGGGCCCGGCCTCCATGAACCCGGCGACGGGGCGCGTCTACGGGCCGGACTTCCCCGTGGTCACCGTGCGCGACTGGGTGCGCAGCCAGGCGCGCCTCGCGGACCGGCTCGGCATCCGCCGCTGGGCGGCGGTGATCGGCGGCAGCCTCGGCGGCATGCAGGCCATGCAGTGGGCCATCGACTTCCCGGAGCGCGTGGGCCACGTGGTGACCATCGCCAGCGCGCCGCGCCTGTCGGCGCAGAACATCGCCTTCAACGAGATCGCCCGGCAGGCGATCCAGGCGGACCCGGGCTTCCACGGCGGCCGCTACCTCGACCACGGCACGCTGCCGCGGGAAGGGCTCATGCTCGCGCGCATGCTCGGCCACGTGACCTACCAGTCCGACGACGGGCTCCGGGAGAAGTTCGGCCGGGCCGTGCGCTCCGGGAACCTCGACATGGCGCGCGACGTGCAGTTCCAGGTGGAGAGCTATCTCCACTACCAGGGACGCTCCTTCTCCGAGCGCTTCGACGCCAACACCTACCTGCTCATGACCCGGGCCCTCGACTACTTCGATCCGGCCCGGGAGTTCGGGGACGACCTCACGGCGGCCTTCGCCACCACCCGCGCGAGCTGGCTCGTGCTGTCCTTCTCCACGGACTGGCGCTTCGCCTCGGACCGGTCCCGGGAGATCGTGCGGGCCCTGATCCGCGCGCGTCGCAACGTCAGCTACGCGGACGTGGACGCCCCGCAGGGCCACGACGCCTTCCTCCTTCCCGTGCCGCGCTACCTCGCGATCCTCGACGCCTACCTCTCGCGCGTCGCCGACGAGGCGGAAGCACCCGCGCGGACGGGCGCGGCCGCGTGAACCCGCCGCCTCGCACGCTCCGGGCGGACCTGCGCCTGATCGCCGACATGGTCCGCGAGCAGGCGCGGGTGCTCGACCTCGGCTGCGGCGACGGTGCCCTGCTCTCCTGGCTGCAGGCGCACCGCGGGGTCATCGGCTACGGCCTGGAGATCGACCCGGAGAAGATCACGGCCTGCGTCGGACGCGGCGTGAACGTGATCGAGCGTGACATCGACACGGGCCTCGCGGACTTCGAGACGGACGCCTTCGACCTCGTGGTCATGACCGAGACGCTGCAGGCCGTGCGCAATCCGGGCGAAGTGCTCGACGCCATGCTGCGCATCGCCCCGGACGCGATCGTGACCTTCCCGAACTTCGGCCACTGGCGCTGCCGGCTGCACCTCGCCACCCGGGGCACCATGCCCGTGGCCCGGCACCTGCCCCACGCCTGGTACGACACGCCGAACATCCACCTCTGCACCTTCGCGGACTTCGAGGCCCTGTGCCGGGAGCGGCGCGTGGCGATCACCCAGCGCATCGTCGTCGACGCCGCCTACCGGCCCACGCGCCTGGGCGACGCGGTCCCCAACCTCTTCGGTACCATCGCCATCTACGGGCTTCGCAGGGAGGCCGACGCATGAGTTCCACCCTCCATCACCTCGCCGCCGCACCGCGCGTCCTCGCGCTGCTGGCGGCCCTGCTCCTCGCGGGTCCCGCCGCGGCCGAGCAGCTCGAGCGCTTCGGCGACCTCGAGGTGCACTACATGGTCTTCAACAGCACCACCCTCGACCCCGAGATCGCCGAGCGCTACGCCATCGTGCGCGACGAGAACCTGGCGGTGGTCAACCTCGCCGGCCGCCGCGTCGCCGCGGACGGGAGCACCACGGCGGTTCCGCTCACCATCGAGGCGGAGGTGCGCAACCTCGTGGACCAGGTGAGCACGCTGCCCTTCCGCGAGGTCGAGGAACCGGGGGCCATCTACTACCTCGCGACGGTGCCCTTCACGGACCGGGAGACGCTGCGCTTCCTCCTCGAGGTGACGGACCGGGAGACGGGCCGGACCCACGCCATGCGCTTCCAGAAGGAACTCTGGGCCCAGTGAGCCGCGCACCGCAGGTCGTGCTGGCGAGCGGCAACCGCGGCAAGCTGGCGGAGCTCGGCGCCCTGCTCGCCGACCTCGGGGCGGAGCTGCGGCCGCAGTCGGACTTCGACGTCCCGCCGGCGCCGGAGGACGCGCCGACCTTCGTCGAGAACGCGCTGGCCAAGGCGCGGCACGTCGCCCGGGCGACGGGGCTGCCGGCGCTCGCCGACGACTCGGGACTGATCGTGGACGCGCTCGGCGGCGCCCCCGGCGTCCGTTCCGCCCGCTTCGCCGGCGCCCACGGCGACGACGCCGCGAACAACGCCCTGCTCCTCGAGCGCCTCGCCGGGGTCCGCGACCGCCGGGCGCGCTTCGCCTGCGTGCTCGTGCTCCTCGACGGCCCGGAGGATCCGCTGCCGCGCATCGCCGAGGGCCATTGGGAGGGCAGGATCCTGGAGGCGCCCCGGGGGGCCGGCGGCTTCGGCTACGACCCCCTGTTCCTGGATCCCCCGAGCGGCCGCAGCGCCGCGGAGCTCTCCGCCGCCGAGAAGGCGGCGCGCTCCCACCGGGGCGCGGCGGTCCGCGCCCTCCGGGCGCTGCTGGCGGAGCGGGGACGCCCGTGACCGCGGCGGCGCTGCCGCCGCTCGCCCTCTACGTGCACGTGCCCTGGTGCGTGCGCAAGTGCCCCTACTGCGACTTCAATTCGCACGCGCAGGACGGGGCGATCCCGGAGGCGCGCTGGGTCGATCGGGTGCTCGAGGACCTCGGGGTCGCCGCCGCGGACGCCGCGGGCAGGCCCGTTCAGAGCGTGTTCTTCGGCGGCGGGACCCCCTCGCTGCTCTCGCCGGCGGCCGTCGGGACGGTCCTCGAGGGGATCGCGGCGCGGCTGCCGCTCGCGGCGGACGCCGAGATCACCCTGGAGGCGAACCCCGGGACCGCCGAGGCCGGACGCTTCGCGGGCTACCGGAGCGCCGGCGTGAATCGCCTCTCGCTCGGCATCCAGAGCTTCTCGGACCGGGCCCTGGCGGCGCTCGGGCGCATCCACGACGCAGGCGAGGCGCGCCGGGCCGTGGCCCTGGCGCGCGGGGCCGGCTTCGAGCGCCTGAACCTCGACCTCATGCACGGCCTGCCGGGGCAGAGCGTCGCCGAGGGCCTCGCGGACCTGGAGGCGGCCCTGGCCCTCGAGCCCGAGCACCTCTCCTGGTACCAGCTCACGATCGAGCCGAACACGGTCTTCCACGCGCGTCCGCCGACGCTGCCCGTGGAGGAGGTGCTCGGGGACCTCGAGGACGCGGGCTTCGAGCGGCTCGCGGCCGCGGGGCTGGAGCGCTACGAGGTCTCCGCCTGGAGCCGGCCCGGCGGCGCCTGCCGCCACAACCTCGGCTACTGGACCTTCGGCGACTACCTCGGGGTGGGGCCCGGCGCCCACGGCAAGGTGTCCCGTCCCGGAGCAGGCGCGCTGGAGGTCGTCCGCACGCGGCGGACGCGGAGGCCGGAGGACTGGTTCGGAAGCGGGGAGCCGCCGCGGGTCCTGCGGGAACCGGTCCCGGCCGCCGCCCTGCCCGGCGAGTTCCTCCTGAACGCGCTCCGGCTCCTGGAGGGCGTCCCGGAGCGCCTCCTCGAGGTGCGCACCGGCGTGGCTCTCGAGACGATCCGTCCGCAGCTCGAGGCGCTCCGGAGCGAGGGCCTGCTCCGGTCCGACCGCCTCGCGACGACCCCGCTCGGGCTGCGCTTCCTGGACCGGGTGACGGGCGCGTTCCTGGCCTGAAGCGGCTCAGGGGGCCTCGACGCGCTCGAACACGAGATCCCGGACTTCGTGCCCGCGGGCGAGGCCCCGGCGCTCGAAGCGGGTCTCGGGACGCTCCGGCGGCCGGGGCGAGAAGGCTCCCGGACCGGCCGCGTTGCGCCAGGCGGGTGCGGCCTCGAGCACCTCGAGCATCCACTGCGCGTAGGGCTCCCAGTCCGTCGCCAGCAGGAGCCGCCCCCCGACGCGGACGTGCTCCGCGAGCGCGGCCACGAAGGCGGGCTGGATCAGGCGCCGCTTGTGATGGCGCTTCTTGGGCCAGGGGTCCGGGAAGAAGATCTGCACCCGGTCGAGGCTGCCCGGCGGGAAGAGCCGCGGCAGGGCGACGATCACGTCCTCGCGGACGACGCGGAGATTCGCGAGGCCCCGGGCCTCGATGCCGGCGAGGAGCGCGCCCACACCCGGCGGATGCACCTCCACGCCGACGAAGCGGCGCTCGGGCTCGCGCTCGGCCATGGCGAGGAGCGACGCGCCCATGCCGAAGCCGATCTCGAGGGTGAGCGGGCCCTCGGAGCCGAAGACGCGTTCCCAGAAGCCCTCGTCCACGGGCGCCTCCGGCAGCGCGACGCCCCAGCGGGGCCAGAGCGCGTCGAGGGCCCGGGCCTGCGCCGCGGTCACGCGGCCGGCGCGGAGCACGAAGCTCCGCACCGGGCGCCTCGGGACGGGGGCTCCCGGATCCTTCGGGACCTCGCCGCTCACGGGGCGGAGCGGCGCAGCGCGCCCGCGATCACGAGACCCCAGGCGAGCAGGAAGGCGAGCCCGCCGAGGGGCGTCACCGGGCCGAGCCAGCGCGGACCGTCGAGGGAGAGGAGGTAGAGGCTCCCGGAGAAGAGCAGCACGCCGAGCCCCATGAGCCAGCCGGCCGTGCGCAGGAGCGGGGCCCGGGGGGCGAGGAGCGCGAGGGCGAGGAGCGCCGCCGCGTGCACGAGGTGGTACTGGACGCCCGTCTCCCAGGTGGCCGCGGCGGGTCCGAGGCGGGCGGCGAGCGCATGGGCTCCGAAGGCGCCGACGCCGACCCCGGTGAGGCCGAGGAGGCCGGCGAGGGCGAGAAGCGGATCGCGCATGAAGGGGAGTTCCTCCGCAGCGGGGCCGCAGCCGCGTGGCTGCGGGCCCTTCCCGTGCGGGGGCGAACCTTGCCGCGCCGCGGAGGGCGCGGCAAGGGGGTCAGGCCGCGATGGCGACCCGCAGCTTCTTCAGCGCCGCCGCCTCGATCTGGCGCACGCGCTCGGCGGAGACGCCGTAGCGGTCGGCCAGGTCGTGGAGCGTGAGCTTCTCGTCCGCCAGCCAGCGGCTGGCCACGATGTCGCGGCTGCGCTCGTCGAGGCCGTCGAGGGCTTCCCGCAGGGCGCGGGTCGCCTGCTCGTTCCAGTCCTCGTCGGCGACCAGCTCCGCCGGATCGGAGGCCTCGTCCCGGAGGTACTGGGCGGGCGCCTGGGCGGCGTCCTCGTCGTCGCGGTAGTCGCCGTCGAAGGCCGCGTCGTGGGAGGCGAGGCGCCCCTCCATGCGCGTGACCTCCTCCGGCTCGACGCCGAGGTCGGCGGCGATGGCCCGGACCTCGTCGCCGGACATCCAGCCGAGGCGCTTCTTCTGGCTGCGCAGGTTGAAGAACAGCTTGCGCTGGGCCTTGGTCGTCGCGACCTTCACGATGCGCCAGTTGCGCAGGATGAACTCGTGCATCTCGGCACGGATCCAGTGCACGGCGAAGGACACGAGGCGCACGCCGTAGTCCGGGTCGAAGCGCTTCACGGCCTTCATGAGGCCGACGTTGCCTTCCTGGATCAGGTCCGCCTGCGGCAAGCCGTAGCCGGCGTAGGAGCGGGCCAGGTGCACGACGAAGCGCAGGTGCGAGAGCACCAGCTGGCGCGCCGCGTCGAGGTCCCCGTCGTCGCGGAAGCGGCGGGCGAGGGCCTGCTCGTCCTCGGCGCTCAGCACGTCGAAGGCGCTGACCGTGTGGATGTAGTGGTCGAGGTCGCGGCCCGGAGAGAGCGCGTCCATCGACAGGATGCGGGTAGAC